>NZ_JBQEAU010000049.1:0-26601 GCF_052108595.1 Advenella sp. | reverse complement strand
CACTGGCGATGGATAACATCAGATCAAACAGTTCCTGGCCCACCTGTTCAATGGTGGCCTGGCCCGTGGCAATCTGGCCCGCATTCAGATCCATCAGATCAAACCAGCGTCGCGCCAGGCTGTCGCGAGTCGCCACCTTGATCACGGGCACCGCCGCCAGGCCATAGGGCGTCCCTCTGCCAGTGGTAAAGACATGCAGATTCATGCCTGCAGCCAGTTGCAGGGTGCCACAAATAAAATCGCTGGCCGGCGTAGCCAGAAAATTGAGTCCCTTGCTGGCCACTCTTTCACCGGGCGCAACCACGCCGTTGATCGCCGTCGTGCCCGATTTGACAATCGAGCCCATCGCTTTTTCCACAATATTGGACAAGCCGCCGCGTTTGTTGCCCGGACTCGTATTGGCGCTGCGATCCGCCCCTCCCTGCGTCAGATAATTGTCATACCACTGCATTTCACGCAGCAGCGCCTGACCAACTTCCGGGGTCGCCGCGCGCGCGGTCAACTGAGCAATGCCATCGCGCACTTCGGTGACCTCCGAGAACATGACCGTCGCACCGGCCCGCACCAGTAGGTCAGTCGCATACCCGACCGCCGGATTGGCGGTAACGCCGGAAAAGGCATCGCTGCCGCCGCACTGCACTCCCACCACCAGCCCCGACAGCGGACAGGGCTCACGCTTGCGGGCGTTCAACTGGGCCAGCCGTCTCTCGGCCTTTGTCATGATCGCCTCGATCATGCTGGCAAAGCCGACATTTTCTTCGTCCTGAAGCGTAATCAGATATGGGTCGTCCTGCGCTATCGGAATACTGCCGACGGGAAACATTCTTGCCGGCTGCAGTTTTTCGCAACCCAGACTGACCAGCAGAACCTGACCGCCGAAATTGGGATTCAGGCTTAGATTACGCAAGGTGCGAATCGGGATATCGGCATTGGGCGCATCAATCGCCACACCGCAACCATAACCATGCTCCAGGTACACCACATCGTCTACGTTCGGATAGCGCGGCAATAATTCTTCGCGAATTTTGCGCACTGCAAATTCAACGACGCCTGTCACGCACTGCACGGTTGCGCTGATGGCCAGGATATTGCGGGTGCCAATCGTGCCGTCGGCATTGCGATATCCGTCGAAAGTCAGGCCTGTCAACGGCGCTGCCTCGCCTGGCTGGCGCGGCGCCACCGGCAGCGCGTCCAGCGTCGGCGCCTGCGGCATGCGCAACATGGCCTCATTGACCCAGGTGCCCGCCGCAACGTCGCACAGTGCATAACCGATGGCCACGCCGTAACGGATGACCGGTGCGTCCTTGGCAATCGCCTGCAAGGCGACCTTATGCCCCTGCGGCACCGCAGTCTGTAATGTCAGGCCACAGGCAAAGACAGCGCCGGCCGGCAGCCCGCCCTCATTGACAACAATAGCGACATTGTCCTGGCCACTGATTCGGATATATAAAGGCTTAAGTGTCTCTTGCAACATGATCCTCACTGGTAAACGAACAAGCCTGGCCTGTTGATACCTGCATTGGCCACCAGCGCTGCACGATGGTCAACATACGCTCCAATGTGTTTTAGCTCCAGGGCTGCGGGCTTGCTCACGACAAACTATTGAGGCCCCAGCTTATGAATCAGGGCAGCCAGCGCCTCGCTCTCGTGGCGGGTC
Source organism: Advenella sp. (assembly GCF_052108595.1). NCBI lineage: Bacteria > Pseudomonadati > Pseudomonadota > Betaproteobacteria > Burkholderiales > Alcaligenaceae > Advenella > Advenella sp. Next base: position 24,944 of record NZ_JBQEAU010000049.1, on the reverse strand, counting down.
AGGTTGGTCAGGGGAGCCCGCACACCGCCGGCGTCATGTCCGACAATTCTGGCGCCTTCCTTGACGATACTAACCGCATATCCCTTGCAACGATTGCGGATGACTGAATAGGGAATGAAAAAATCCGTTATCAGCTGGTCAACCGTTGCCTGGTCTCCTGCTACGATAGCACGATAAAAGTCCATGGCTGTTTTCGGAATGAAATTGAATACAGCCGACGAATACACCGGCACCCCCAGCGCCCGATAAGCGGCAGCGTAGAACTCGGCAGTGGGTAGCCCACCCAGATAAGACAGGCGCTCACCCAGACGACGGCGGATCGTGACCATCAGCTCAATATCGCCTATGCCATCCTTGTAACCCACCAGGTTCGGACAACGTTCGGCCAGCCGCTCAAGCTGATCGGCATTGAGCCGGCACAGCGATCGGTTATAAACTATAACGCCCAACCCGACCGCTTTGCATACCTGCTCCACATGCAGCGCAACACCGTCCTGATCAGCTTCGGTCAGGTAATGCGGCATCAGCAGCAATCCCTGAGCGCCGGCCTTTTCTGCCTGCTGTGCATAGCTGATCGCCAACCGGGTACCGCCACCCGCCCCAGCAATAATCGGAACTTTGCCTGCGCAGGTTTGCACTGCGGTGCTTATCACATTTGAATACTCTTGCGGCTCAAGCGAAAAAAACTCGCCTGTCCCCCCTGCGGCAAACAATGCGCTGGCGCCATAGGGCGCCAGCCATTCGAGTCGGCGCGCATAGCTGTCGGCTAGGAAATCGCCCTGCTCATCAAAATCGGTAACGGGGAAGGACAGCAGTCCTTCACTGACGGTCTGTTTCAATTCCTGTGGATTCATGAATACCCTGTCGTTGAAAAAATGGAAACGCAGCGCAAGTGCCGCAAGATACATGACAATCTTGTTATCATCTTTATGTTGTATGACATCTTATTTCATTTACCCATGTCAGACAAGTGGTTTGCGGCGGATTTCGGAAAAATGGATGCTGCGCCCGGCTGCCCGCAGCGCTTTCACTACAGTATCGCCTCCGAATAGCCTCCATCCCATCACGTCCTTGCCCTTGTGCCGGCCCACCCATTGTTAACCGCCGCTGGCACTGTTGCGAATATGAACTGATCACGTAAAATCGCACCATTGACTTCTGTTCACAGTAAGATAGGTGTCTGTCCGGCGACCTTACCCACCGCGACCGGTACCGTTTCTCCTTGTTATGGCCCATGCTCAATAACGAATTATTCCCGCATCCTGCTTTCACCCTGGCCCCAGAGACACTGGCGCGCCTGCAACACGGTGTTCACGCGCTCTGCGATAATCCCGTGCCCCACAGCGCCGGCGGCAAGCCGTTGCATTACCGGTTTCTGGACTCTCCTGTGGGTCCCATGATTGCCATGGCGTCGGATAAAGGCGTGGTGTTGCTGGAGTTTCTGGACACGATCGAGACGATCACCAAGGAAATCACCGATTTGCGTACTCGTTACGGATTTGCCCTGAGCCGACAGGATCATCCGTGCCTGGATGCGGTACAGCAACAGATGGATGCCTATTTCGCCGGCCAAAGGCAAACATTCGAGCTCGCCCTGGATGCGCCTGGTACCGTTTTTGATGAAACCGTATGGGCGCATTTGCAGCGAATTCCTTATGGCAGGACCTGCAGTTACGGCGACCTGGCCAGCGAAATAGGCAATGGCGCGCATGCCCGCATTGTCGGCACCGCCAATCATCGCAACCGTATCAGCATTGTGATTCCCTGCCACCGGGTTATTGGCGCCGACGGCTCACTCACCGGTTATGGTGGCGGGCTGGCACGCAAGCGCTGGTTGCTGGAATTCGAAAGCGTGCATGCGTGCAGCGCCCCTCTTGCAGGATGACATTCATGAAGCGCGACCAAGGCCAAACGCACCCCACCTGGAAGCCGCTGCGCTTGCCTGTTCTGGTCATCGTCCCCGGGTATCGTCGCCACCGACAGCACAATGACCCTTCTCCAGCACAACATAGCAGGCGGACGGTTCGCTGATGGGCGCGGCATGGCTGGCCAGCGAATGGTTCTGGAACGTGCTCTGGGCCGTTTATATCATCGTGATCGGGCTATGGGTGGTGCTGCAAAAGCGCCCGCCCGTCTCCACGCTTACGTGGATTCTGTTTCTAAGCTTTGTACCGGTCGTCGGTTTTGTCATTTATTATTTTTTCGGCCCGAAAAAAATCACCCGCAACAGGATTAATCGCAGCCTGAGCAAGCACCTTATTGAACGCGACGATACGTTATGGAACGTGCGCATTCAGCCTTCGGACCTGACCGAGCAGCAACGCCCCATCCATGACCTGGCCCTGCAGATCACCCACTATCCGCTGAGCTACGCAACCAGTTATAAGCTGCTATCGGGTGGCGAAAAAACCTATGACCGTATTTTCGAAGCGGTACGCGAAGCGCAGCATTACATCTTTCTTGAGTATTATATTTTTGAACAGGACCAGACCGGCACCACCCTGCGCGACCTGCTGACCGAGCGGGCCAAACAGGGCGTCAAAATCTACCTGATTGCTGATGCCATTGGTTCGCTGGGCCTGAACCGCCGTTTCATGCGCCCGTTGATCGACGCCGGAGCCAGACTGACCTTCTTTCACGACATCAGCCTGAAGCATTTGCTGTCGTTCATGAACCTGCGAAACCACCGAAAAATTGTCATCTGTGATGGCACAGTGGCTTTCACCGGCGGCATCAACATCAGCGACCAGCAAGATAGGCGTCGCAACAAGCGGGCATTTCATGACGTACACCTGGAATTGACCGGTCCGGTCGTCTCCTGGCTGGAAACCATTTTTGTCGAAGACTGGCACTATTCCACGCACGACTTGTCGGTACGTCACATGCTGCGCGAGCACTATCGTGATCGTCTTGAACGCCTGCAGGAACAGACCAAGGAAGAGACCGGCAAGGCGCCTGCTGCGCGACGCCTGGCCAATGATGAGCAAAGCCACGACAGCCAGCCGGTTCAGGAAACGCCGCGCTGGATACGCACCCAGATCATTCCATCAGGCCCGGATTTTGATTACGCCTCCATTTTACGCGTCACGGTTGATGCCATACAGCGCGCGCGCCACCGCGTCTACCTGACCACACCGTACTTCGTACCGGACGCAACCTCGGCCCAGGCGCTGACCTCCGCCTCCCTGCGCGGCGTCGACGTACGCATTCTGCTGCCCAAGCAAACCGACAACTATGTGGTGACCAAGGCGGCCCAATCCTGGTTCGATGATCTGGTTGCCGCAGGCATCCGCGTCTTCGAGTACGGCCCTCGCATGCTACATACCAAAAGCATGATCGTGGACGACGACATTTCCTTTATCGGTTCGGCTAATTTCGACAACCGCAGCTTTTACCTGAATTTTGAAGTGAGCGTGCTTTGCTACGAACGCGAGGCAAACCAGGTATTGCTGGAAGAATTCAATGCCTCCATGAAATATGCGCAGGAAGTGCAACTGACGCACCAACCGTTCTTTTCCAGGCTGAGCAAAGCCGTCGCGCGGTTGTTCTCGCCTTTGCTTTGAACCGCTTGGCGCAAACCGTGAATTGGCCCTTCAGACAATCACCTCGCCTGCTACCTCGGGTCGGACAGCGATGCCACCGAAACCGGTAAGCCGGGCGTCACCGTGGTAACCTATACTCATTCTTTCATCCGCATGATTATTCGATTGAGATCGCCCATTATGTCTACTTATTCATCCAGCACTTCAATCACAGACGATACGCCCGACGCGGCGTTGACCGAAACCCTGCAGGACAGCGCCTTTATTTTTGAAGGTAAGATCATCAAGGTGACGGTCGACACCGTCGTCCTGCCCAATGGCAAGACGGCGACCCGCGAAGTGGTGCGACACTGCGGCGCGGTCGCCGTGCTGGCCGTCACGCCCGAAGACAAAGTCGTTCTGGTCAGGCAGTTTCGCCACCCTACTGGCGGCCCGCTGCTGGAAATACCAGCAGGCAAACTGGATGTAGACAACGAGCCGCCCGAACAATGCGCCTATCGTGAACTGGCCGAAGAAACGCCCTATACCGCTGGCGGCATGACACTGATACACACCTTTTATACGGCACCCGGCTTTTGCGACGAGTTGATGTACATCTTCCGTGCCGAAGGCGTACGACAGGACAGCACCCTGGATTCAGATGACGATGAATTTGTGCAAACGGTATTGATGAGCCGCGAAGAAGTTCGCCAGGCCATTGACAAGCAACAGATTCGCGATGCCAAGACATTGGTGGCATTGCAATCGTGGTTGCTGGAAAAATAAGATACGCACCACGGCGACAAGCACGATGCAGCACCCTCGCATCGCGCCAGCCGCTATACAGAAACCGTACGTCAGGGCGAGAGCCCCACGCTGCCGATATCGTCGGGGCTGGACAGGCTAAGCAGCTTGGTTTCAGTCTGCGCCAGGCGTACGCCCGCAGTGGCAAATATAAACCCGCCGACCGGCGCATTGACTGGCGTCACCGTCAGCGCGACCGGATCCACGATTTCGGCCAGCAGCTGATTGCGTTGCACCCACTGCCCTGCGGCAACGTGATACACCACAATACCAGCACAAGGCGTGACCACATAGGCCAGCCCGCCCAGCGGATGCGGCTCACAGCGTAATGGCGGCATTGGCGCCACCTCGGTGGCGGGCAACTGTATATAACCCTGCTGGTTCAGATATTGGATCAGCGCAAGCGCATCATGCTCGGCATACTCATGTGTCAAATCGCGATCACCGCGCAATTCAACGGTTGCCGCAAAACATGCCAGCGGAATGTTCGCCTCTGGATATACGCTTTGCAGTTTCAGCCAGGGGGTGGACACCATTTCGTCAAACGAACATGACAAAGAATCTTCGGCCAGCAACTGGCATTCGCTTTGCAGATAGCGGGCTAACGGTTCACAGCGGTCCCAAACCTGAGGCAGAGAATACACATGCATGACCGCGCGGTTATCGCAATGCAGATCCAGCACGACGTCGGCATCACACGCCATTTTCAACAGCGTGACATGCAGCTCGTCGATCAGGCGGGCGGGCGCCAGCGCATCCAGCACGTCCCGCATTTTGCCGCGGATCAGCGCCAGATTGGCCTGGGCATCTGCACCGGGCTTTTCACGGCTGTTTTGCAAAGCAGTCTGCAGGTTCTCGTATAGCGGGACACCGGTAAGACGATTGAAATTCTGTCCGGTCGGCAACTGGAAACGGCCGATATGCTCATAGAACACGGTTTGCGACAGCCCGATCGGGTTGCAAAACGGCACCAGAATAATTTCACAGTTGAGCGCGCCCTGCTGCTCCAGTTCCTGCAAACGACGATTCAGGTAAAAGGCCGCCAGAGAACCGGGCAATTCGTCCGCATGCAGACTGGCCTGCATATACACCTTGCGGCCGGTATCGGTCGGCCCGAAATGAAAGGCATTGATTTCAAATGAAGCACCGGGAGCGCTTAGTGATAAAACATGTTTTTTGTGATGCATTATGCTTGTGCCAGATGTCGGGAATTCAGATGAACAAGATAGCGCTGCTCGATTTTTCGAAAGATAAAGACCAGCACGAAATTGAGCACTAGATAAATACACGCTGCTGCCGAATAGGCAATGAATGGCTGATAGGTATTGGTCACAAACAGGCTGGCCGCGCCGGTGATTTCCATCATGGCCACCGTAGAGGCCAGCGCTGTGGAATGCATGGTCATGATGACTTCATTGCTATAGGCCGGCAATGCACGGCGCAAGCTCGACGGCAGAATAATGCGGCGCATTGCATTGCGTCGATTCATGCCATAGGCGCGAGCCGCCTCAATTTCTCCGCGATCGGTATTTTTGATGGCGCCGGAAAAAATCACTGTGGAATAGGCTGCTGTGTTCAGTGTCAGGGCAGCCAGCACCCAGACAAAGCCTTCCTTGAGAAAGCCGAAGCCGGGCTGCGACATGAGCTGTCCGATGAAGTTAAAACTGGGAATGCCGTAATAAATAATATAGATCTGCACCAGCAGCGGCGTGCCGGTAAAGAAGTAGGTGAAGGCATGAACCAGGCGTGCGGATAGCGTATGCTGGCGCTGGTGAATCACGGACAGCGGAATGGCCATGCACAGCCCCACCGCCACTGACAAGGCCGTGAGCGTGAGCGTGAGCGGCGCTGCCCGCAAACAGGTGACCAACGCGTCAAGAAACAGGGAAAGCGTTTCAGACATGCGCGTCCTCTCTGGCAAAACCACGCTGATAATGCTTGTCCAGATATCGGAACACATACAGCGATACCGTAGTGAGCAGCAGGAACAACAGCGCCGAGACGGTGTTAAAGACAAAAGGCATGTGGGTTGCGCTGCCGGCCTGCTGTGCAATGCGCGTCATATCATCCAGGCCGATAATGGATACCAGCGCCGTGGCCTTGGTCAGGACCAGCCAATTATTGCGTACACTGGGCAGGGCAAAACGCATCATCAGCGGAAAGGTTATGCGTTGCAGCACCTGCAGGCCACGCATACCGTAGGCGTGGCCGGCTTCAATCTGTCCGTAGGGGATGGCCATGATGGCGCCACGGAAGGTTTCAGTGAAATATGCGCCAAAAATAAATGACAGGGTCAGTACGCCCGCTGCAAAAGGGCTGATTTCGAAGTAATCCAGCTCCCAGGCTTCGGTAATGGCGTTCAGGCCGATTTGCGCACTGTAGTACACCATCAGCATCCAGATCAGGTCGGGCACCCCGCGCACGACGCTGGAATAGACCCAGCCAAGACGAGCGAGCAGGCGATTGCGCGACAGCCGCATATTGGCACCCACCAACCCGATAACGACAGAAATGACCAGCGATAGCACGGCAATTTCGAGGGTCAGCACCGCGCCCTGCAAAATGCGGGGCAGATACTGACCGATCAGATTTATTTCTTCCATCCTGTTTCCCATTACATGGCGCTGCGCATACTTTTTGACTATACACAACCCATTCGTTGCAGTGCCTGACGAGCAAAGAACAATACCATTGGCCACAGCCAGACCGCAATAACTGCGCCCGGCGCATGCCCCGGTTCGGTAAAACCGGTGCCATTGGCGCCCAATTTTATCCGCCATCCCGGCGCCCGCGGCCATTATATCGCCCTGACCGTTGAAATAAACCGCCGGTTTTCCCTTAGCCCTCTATGCCGCCTGAGGGAAACTCCCTGTACATTTTCCGGCTGATGCTGTCATAATCTTCAATCTGGACCACCGCCTGCGGTGGTGCGACAACGCTGCAAACGGCAACAGATCGGGCAAAGGCCTCATGCTACCAGGTATGCATCCGGCGCCGGCCTGAAGACTGTTTGTCCGCTGCAGCACTGCTTACGTCATTTAGGAATATCCATGAACCTGAAAAAACACGTTTTCGGAATCGGTCTGTGCGCAATCGCGCTGGCTGTTTCCACCTCAGCCGTCGCGGCTGACAAAACCATCCGCTTCGGTACGGACGCAACATACGCGCCTTTTGAGTCCACCAGTCCATCCGGCGAAATTGTCGGCTTCGATATCGACGTGGCCAAGGCCATGTGCGAAAAAATGCAAGCCAAATGCACTTTCCAGAATCAGGGCTGGGACGGCATTATTCCCGCATTGCGCGCCAAGAAATTTGACGTCATCGCCTCTTCCATGAGCATTACGCCCGAGCGTGAAAAAGCGGTACTGTTTACGCAGAAAATCTGGACCACGCCCAATATGTTTGTCGCCAAAAAAGGCGCAACCTATCAGTCTACCGCTGAAGGCCTCAAGGGTCTGGATCTGGGCGTGCAGCAAGGCACCATCCAGGACAAATACGCGACCAAGTACTTCAAGGACACCAATATCAAGCGCTATAAAACGCTGGAAGATGCCTATAACGATCTGACTACCGGCCGCGTCAATGTTGTGTTTGCCGATGGCGGCGTGACGACCGAGTTCGTCAACAGCCCGGGCGGCAAAGACTTCCAGCTTGTGGGCGACCCGATCCCCTCTTCTGCCGATCCCGAGATTTTCGGCCAGGGCACCGGTTTTGCCGTGCGCAAGAACGATACCGAACTGAAGGACGCACTGAACAAGGCATTTAATGAAATCCGCAAGGATGGCACCTATCAGAAAATTGCCGATAAATATTTCAAATACGATATTTACGGCGGCTGATCCGGCACGCGAAGCGGCAGGCAGCCTTGCCGCTGTTGCCGCTGGCGAACCAGCGCCACCCACTGCATTCCCTGCTAGGGTACCGCGCCCGCCCAGGGAATGTATTTTTTTGCGAAACGCCCGACACGCTCGCCCATACACCACAACAAAAAATAATAACTTCCATTAATTCACATCAAAACACACCAACTCGCAGTCATCGTGCAATTAATTTAAATTGCATCAATTAAATCGCTTGCGTAGCATACGTTTACATCGTCACACTCCTTTGCCCTGCACCGCCCGTGCGGCAAGACATTATCTAAACGACAAGGAACGTAAGCATGGATACCCTTTCAGTGCACAAAAACCATGAGTCCGGCGCCGCATGGACGGTCCAGGCCATATTGGACCTATACCAGTTACCCTTCATGGATTTGCTTTTCCGCGCCCAGCAGGTGCATCGCGAACATCACGAGCCCAACGCAGTACAGCTTTCCAGCCTGCTTTCCATCAAGACTGGCGGCTGCCCTGAAGACTGTTCCTATTGCCCGCAGTCTTCCCGCTACGACACCGCTGTGGAGCGTGAAAAACTCATGCCGCTGGACCAGGTGATACACGCGGCGCAGCAGGCCAAAGCCGCGGGCGCGCAGCGCTTCTGCATGGGCGCCGCCTGGCGTAATCCCAAGCCGCATCAGGTCGATGCGGTCGCCGAGATGATCCGCGCCGTAAAGGAGCTGGGCCTTGAAACCTGTGTCACGCTGGGCATGTTGCGTGACGGCCATGCAGCACAACTGAAGCAGGCCGGGCTGGACTATTACAACCATAATCTGGATACCTCGCCTGAGTTTTACGGGCAAATCATTACGACCCGCACCTATCAGGACCGCCTGGATACGCTGGAGCGTGTACGCGATGCAGGCATTCACGTATGTTGCGGCGGCATTGTCGGCCTGGGCGAGTCGCGTCGCGAGCGGGCCGGACTGATTGCCCAACTGGCCAACATGAATCCCTATCCGGAATCCGTGCCGATCAACAACCTGGTCAAAGTGCAAGGCACACCCCTGGCCGACAATGAAGAGATCGACCCATTCGAGTTCGTTCGTACAATCGCGGTTGCCCGCATTACCATGCCCGGCACCTTTGTACGCCTGTCAGCCGGACGCGAAGCCATGCCCGACAGCCTGCAGGCCCTATGCTTCATGGCCGGGGCTAACTCCATGTTCTACGGCGAAAAACTGCTCACTACCGGTAACCCGCAGTTGCAGGCAGACCAGGCATTGTTCCAGCGACTCGATCTCAAACCGGTGGGCCGGTGCCACACAGATGACCCGGTAACACCAGCGGCGGACACAGCTGCCCGACCATGCGCCTGCACCAGCAGCGCCCTGGCGGCGTCCTGACCAACCTGACAAATCCGACCACGGCATCACCGTAACCTGATATCACCCTTTCTCATTCACAATTGAAATATGACCTATCTCATTCTAAGCATTCTTTGCAGTGTGGCTGTCTCGGTGCTGCTCAAGGTCGCCCGCCGCCAGGGAGTTGATATCCGCCAGGCCATCGCCTTCAATTATGTGATGGCCTGCGCACTGACCTGGTTCCTGCTTGCACCTTCGCTGGAACCCAAGGCCGGCCACCACTTTCCATGGCTGCTTTTCGCCATACTGGGCATCATACTGCCGGTGCTGTTCGTGATCATGTCGCGGGGGGTGGAATATGCCGGCATTGTGCGCTCCGATGCCGCGCAGCGGCTGTCCCTGTTTCTGACAGTGCTGGCCTCGTTTGTCCTGTTTGGCGAAGCACTCTCGGTCAATCGCGGCCTGAGCCTGGCGCTGGCATTTGCCGCGTTGTTCTGCCTGCTGTGGAAGCCGGCTGATACCACGCCAGGCACCAGCGTGCGCCAGGGCGCGTTGTATCTCTTTCTGATCTGGCTTGGCTATGGTGTGGTCGATATGCTGTTCAAACAGATCGCCAAAACCGGCACGGCATTTTCCAGCGGTTTGTTTTTATCTTTTGTACTTGCCGGTGTCATTATGTTTGGGTATCTGCTGGTACGCCGCACGCAATGGAATGGCCGCAGCGTCCTGGGGGGGCTGCTGCTGGGCCTGCTCAATTTTTGCAATATTCTTTTTTATATTCGCGCCCACCAGACTTTCCATGAGAATCCGACGCTGGTGTTTACGGTCATGAATATTGGCGTGATCAGTCTAGGCACGATTGTGGGGGCCGTCGTGTTTCGCGAGAAAATCAGCCGCATCAATCTGCTGGGTATTGCATTTGCCATTATTGCGGTTCTCACGCTGTACTACTGGACAGTGGTCAGCGGGTGACGGATGCGCCAGTACAGGATGAGGTCTTCGGCTGATCGCAGCCTGCGCCCAGGCGCATAACAGCATAGACCATATGTGCTGCGAGCCGCGCTTGCAGCACGACTGTCGTAACCAGCGTAAAAAAAACGGCACCATCAAATATTGGTTTCTTAGTCCAATGTTTGCGGTGCCGTTCGGCTTGCGGCCCTTTTCTACATCACACAAAACACCCTGTTGGCCCTGTTGCCGGCTACAGCACTTTGCCGGGATTCATGATGCCATGGGGATCAAATACCTGCTTGATCTGGCGCATTAATTTCAGTTGCAATGGATCCTTGTGATGCAAAAAGGCATGGCGCTTCAGTTGCCCAATACCGTGTTCAGCACTAATGCTGCCACCATACGCCATGACTTCGTCGAACACGGCGTCTGCGATCCGGGTCTCCCATTCGGCCGCCCAACGCTTGTCCGCCCCTTGCGGACGCGACACGTTGTAGTGCAAATTACCATCGCCGAAATGGCCGAAAACGAACAGCCTGCAATCGGGGCTGACCTTGCGCAGTTGCGCTTGAGCGGTGTTGACAAACTCCGGAATACGCTCAATGGGCAATGAAATATCATGTTTAAGATGCGGACCATCAGCCCGCTGCGCTTCAGAAATCTCTTCACGCAAGCGCCATAACGCCTGCAGTTGCGCCAGCGAAGCAGACACCGCCGCATCCACACACAGTTCCTGCTCCAGCGCCTGACCGATCACCTCTTCCAGCAACTGGCTCAGCGCCTGCTCATTGGCCGTATCGGCCAGCTCAATAAGCACATAGGCCGGATGGCGGTCGCCAAAAGGCAATTGCACCCCTTCAACGTGCGTCAGCACCAGGTCCAGGCAGGCGTCGGTGAAAAACTCAAAGGCCTGCAGACGCGGTCCGCAGGCGCCAAACACCAGACGAAACAATTCCAAAGCCTGCTGCTCAGACTCGACTGCTGCCAGCACCACGCTACGGACATGCGTTGGTGCATGCAGCCTGAGCGCGACCCCGGTGATCACGCCCAGCGTGCCCTCGGAACCGATAAGCAACTGCTTCAGGTCATAGCCGGTATTATCCTTGCGCAAAGTCTGCAGGCCATTGAAAATTTCTCCATCCGGCAGCACCGCTTCGATCCCCAATACCAACTCTCGCGCCATGCCGTAACGCACCACATTGACGCCACCCGCATTGGTTGCAACATTCCCGCCAATGTGCGATGAGTCTTCTGCCGCCAGACTGAGTGGCAGCAAGCGATCCTGCTCCTGGGCAGCGCGTCGCAAATTGCCCAGAATGCAGCCGGCATCCGCAACCAGCGTATTGGCAATGGTGTCAATGGTGCGGATATTGTTCATGCGATCCAGGGACAGAATAATGTTGTCGGGACCCGCATCGGGCGTTGCGGCCCCGCAAAGCCCCGTATTGCCGCCACGCGTCACAACCGGCACTTTGTATTGACTGCACAGACGCATACATTGCGAAACCTGTTCCGTAGAAACCGGGCGCACCAGCGCCTGGGCGTTGCCTTTATATACACCGCGCCAGTCGCTCAGCCATGGTTCGATGACGGCCGCGTCGATCTGCACCACGTCTGGCCCCAGTGCTGCCTGCAATTTTTCAAGAAATTCCTGCATTGTCTTTCCTAATAGTGTTAAAGCCAACTGCGACAGATGCATGTGCGGCAGTCAGTGTGATTACGAAAAAAATAAATTCCTGGCTCTGCGCCTTAGCCGCCAGTCTTGCGCGTGAACGCACTGGTATCGAGTTCCAACCGTTCACTGGCCTTGCGCAGATGGGTCTGGGCGCGGCTGCGGGCCAGTTCTGGATCGCGCTGGCGTATGGCCTCAAGTACCTGCTCATGCTCGGCATGCACCTGCCTGGACAATGGGCTATGGGCCACCCCCCGCTCGCCCGCGCGCGAGGCCTGCTGCGTCTTTAATGCCTGTTCCGTCTTCAGCGTATGGACTCTGGCTGCGTGCACACTTTGTCGCCACTGCCTTGCCAGGTAAGCCAGCAAGTCACGATAATGCGGGTTGTGCGTTGCCTCGGCAATCGCCCGGTGAAACCCCACATCCCACTCCATCGCCTCTTCAGGCTGGTGCAGGCTTTTTTCCAGCGATCGCAGAATATGCTGCATATGACGCAAGTCTTCGGTGGTCGCCCTGACGGCAGCCAATGCCGCCGCAGCGCCCTCAATTTCGAAGCGCAACTCGTAGATATGGCGCAAGGCATCGCGATCCACCATATCCGGCACCGGTACCTGAAAACCGTCATTGACATCGCGGCTGAGCACCGTGCAACCGGCGCCCTGCCGGGTACGCACCAGACCCTTGGTTCGCAAACGTTCGGTCGCCTCGCGGATGACCGCTGCGCTGACGGAAAACTCTCCGGCCAGCAGCTTGCCCGACGGCAGTTTAGTCCCCACAGGATACACACCATCGGCAATGCGCTGCATCAGCATCTGGGCTACACGGTCGGTCAGCGTTGAAGTTGTCATTTGCATGGCATAAATATATCAGGTTATCTGATAACTTTAAGGAGTTTTTCAGCCAGTCGATAAAATTTTCTCAATTCAGGCCCCATGCTTGGGGACAAATCGCAGTATGGTTTGCAGCAGACGTCATGAGACAGGAGGATATCTGCGGAGATTGCCCTTCACGCCAGGTCCTGGCATGCCGGGCGCAGGAGGGCAACGTTCAGCGGGCACCGCTGGTTTCTATCGCATTTGTGGCTAACAGCGACATAACGACGGCCAAACCAGACCAGTTACAGAACCCGACACGTTGCCTTGCACGATGCGTGCCGCCACAAACTGCATGCAGACAATGTCGGTGGCGCATTCCTTCATCGGCAATGATCGGCAGCGCCTGAGTGTCAGCGATCCGGGGGCGCAGCGTGCCCTGCCAGTGTCGCTGATGTCATTTTGAATGCAGCATCGCGTGATCCACTGCGCGCCGCGCCTGACAAAGACTAAGGCTTTTTCGCCGGCGGCGCTGTCGGATACGCAGCATCAGCTACATCATCGCCCGCACCTTCGCCTGTTGTACCTTCGCCTGTTGTACCTTCGCCTGTTGTACCTTCGCCTGTTGTACCTTCGCCTGATGTACCTTCGCCCACTATGCCGTCCTCAGCCATTTCTTCTCCAGCCATGGCAAGATCTTCATCGGCTACAGAGTGATCGGCATCGGCTCGCTGAGGCAGGTTCAGTTCAGTAATCGGGTCGCCGGACTGGATAATATCCAGTACTTTTTCCATGGCTTGTTCGTCAGATGAAATATCAATCGATTCATCAACACGCGGATCCAGCGCGGTTGCCATGGGAGAGGCCGGCACGTTGACCGACATGGGCACAAAGGGTTCTGGATCCACCTTGTAGGTACCCTTGACTTTCTCTTTGCGCACAAAAATAACCAGCGAGAAAGCCGCCAGCGATGTATAAATATAGAACATGGGCGCGCCGCCAATGTCCATCAGCTTACCAACCAGCAGTGGCCCAAGACTGGCGCCAACGCCATAAGTCATCAGCAACACGCCGCTTAAGCCTACACGCAGCGACGGGTCGACGTGTTCATTGGCAAAAGCGGTCGCCAGCGGATAAATCGTAAATTGCAGGACACCGAAAATGGCGACCATGACCAGCATCACCGGATACGGCAGATGCCAGTAGCCATAAAACGGGATGGTCAGCAGCCCCAGCAAAAGGGCATTGAAGCGAATCATGTTCAAGCGATAAATGCGATCGGACAACCAGCCCATCGGCCATTGGGACAGCAGACCGGCCATGACCGAGACCGACAGGAACACCGCAACCTGGTCGGTATTCATACCCTCTTTACTGGCATATACCGGCCCCAGGCCGTAAAAGGAACCGGTAATACTGCCCGCCACAAAGAGCACGAACATGGACATCGGCACCAGTCGAATGAACACTTTGAGTTTGATCGGCGCATGTACCTGCAAGGCCGGGTGACTGCGACGCGTGATGGCCACCGGAATCAGGCAGAGCGCCATGGACATGGCAACCACATTGAGCGTGGTCAGATCTTCGGGCGAGAAAAACGATACGGTCATCTGGCCAACAACCAGCCCCAGACCAGACATGACCATATAAAAGGCAAAAACGCTGCCGCGCTGCTTCTGGTCGGCCTGGTCATTAAGCCAGCTCTCCAGCACCATATATTGCGTGACCATGGTCGCGCCGGTCAGAAAGCGCAGAAATACCCAGATCGGCAGCAGCGGCGTAATTGTCTGGGCCAGAACCAGCACCGTCACCATCGCAGCTGAAATCGCGTAGGCGCGAATATGCCCCACACGCTGCACCAGCTTGTGCCCGAAACGCGCGCCCAGTACCTGGCCGGTATAGAAAGCAGCAATCAGCAAGCCAATCCAGACCTGGCTGACTCCCTCATTTGTCAGGTGCAACGCGATGAATGTGTTGTACAGACCCGTGCCGAGCGACATGAGCAATGTCGCAAGATACAGAGAGAAAAAAGACAGAAAAAGGCTGATCATTCTGACCCGACGAGAAAGGCGGACGATAAAAAACAACAAATGCAATAAAAATGAAGCTGCCTGCAGCCGGCCCGTTCGAATCCGGCCGGCAGTCCCGCGATAAACGCTGCGTCATTGACGGCCGACGCAACCCGCAGCGCCGGCCCGATTGTGCTTAAAGCTGGGAAAGAATTGTCTGGGTGCCGCTAATCTTGTAGTCACCACCCTCTTCGACGTTCAACTGCTTGACCACGCCATCTTCCAGAATGGCCGAATAACGACGCGAACGCACACCCAGGCCGCGGGCGATCAGATCCAACTCCAGGCCCATCTCTGTTGTCCAGGTGGCAGCGCCATCGGCCAGCAAACGGATGATGCCGGTCGCGCCAGTGTCGCGCCCCCAGGCGCCCATCACGAAAGCATCGTTGACGGCAACGCACCAGATTTCATCCACGCCTTTGGCCTTGATCTGCTCTGCATCACGAATGAAATCGACCACATGTTTGGTCGTGCAGGTCGGCGTGAAGGCGCCAGGTACGGCAAAAAGCACTATTTTCTTGCCTTTGACCAGCTCGGACACCTTGAAGGCCTGTGGGCCACCGCTCTGGCCATTATCCGCGTTTTCGATGAACTCTGTGAGTGTACCTTCGGGTACCCGATCTCCAATGCTGATTGTCATATTGACTCCTGTCTGATTAAGCAAATGCGTGTGCGATTAGTGTAACACCTGGCTCCGCAGCAAAGGGTAAATCCCCCATCACCGCTGCGTCCATACCATAACATTATCCTGTGACACAAATACCTACGCCGACAGGGGCGTTTTTCACAATGGCCGCAAATACAGGTATAGTTATCGGATACCGCGTTCGCACCATGAAACTGCCATTACGACAGCACAGGTTGCGCGGTTCCATTATTATTTTCGCGGTCCCGGACCGCTTATTGCGCATGAAAAAAACATCTGTCGTTTCCGATACCCCGGCCAAGGCCGATTCCGCCGCATCGGCGCTTAGCCATCTGGACGAAGCCGGCCAGGTTCGAATGGTCGACGTGCTGGGCAAGACCGCCACCGCGCGTACTGCGGTAGCGCGCAGTATTGTACGCATGACACCCCGCTCCTATGCCGCCCTGAATGCCGCGGACAACAGCAAGGGCGAAGTGCTCAATACGGCCCGTGTTGCCGGTGTGCTGGCCGCCAAGCGCTGCGCCGAACTCATTCCCATGTGTCATAGCCTGCCGCTGACGTTCGCCGGGATCGACTTTACCCTGGACGATCAAGCGCAGTGCGTCACCATCCGCGCGACCTGTCGCAGCGACTATAAAACCGGCGTTGAAATGGAAGCGCTCACTGCCTGTTCGATCGCCGCACTCACCATTTACGACATGTGCAAGGCTGCCGACAAAGGCATTATTATTGAAGACACCCGACTTGAATACAAATCGGGTGGCAAGAGTGGAGAATGGCGTTGTGATTAATATTTTGTATTTCGCCCGCATTGCCGAGCTCACAGGCAAGCGCACCGAACAACTGGCTTTGCCCGCCCCGGTCACCGTCAACGCGTGGCTGGCGCAATTGCACGAGACGTACCCGGCGCTCAAGGATGTCGGCGCACTCAAAGTGGCGGTCAATAAAAAACATGCCCAGGCCGACACCCTCATTCATGACCGCGATGAAGTTGCGATCTTCGAGCCTGTTACCGGAGGTTGACATGATCACTGTACAGCACGCCGATTTCGATGCCGGACAACTGATTCGCGAGCTGCACGAACGCAGCCAGGGTCAGGCCGGCGCCGTAGCCTCGTTTGTGGGCTATGTGCGCGATTACTCGGCATCGCAGCCGACGCAGGAACTCTTTCTTGAACATTACCCAGGCATGTGCGAGCAGGAACTGGCCGATATTGCACAACAGGCCATGCAACGCTGGGATATCGTCCAAAGCACCATCGTGCATCGGGTGGGCGCCCTGTCACGCCAGCAACAGATCGTTTTCGTGGGCATTGCCAGTGCCCATCGTGGTGATGCCTTTGCCGCCTGCGAGTACATCATGGATGCGCTCAAAACCCGCGCGCCTTTCTGGAAGCGGGAAACGCTGGCCGACGGCAAGGCATTCTGGGTGCAGGCGCGCAGCAGCGACCAGCAGCGCCTGGAAAAATGGACGGGGCCGCAAGACGATACGGCGCAAGCAAGAACACCTGAGCAGGAAGAACATAAATGAAGTCGCTTACGGAAAACGACAGCAACGTTGCATTGCATATTGCGATTCTGACCATTCACGATACCCGCACTCAGGAGACTGACAGCTCGGGCCGCTATCTGGCCCAAGCCATTGTGGGAAGCGGCCACCAAGTGGCCGACCAGGCCATTTGCCCGGATAATCGATACGCCATCCGCAAGCATTTGTCCGACTGGATCCTCAATGATGACATCCAGGCCATTATTACCAATGGCGGCACGGGCATGCGAGACAGGAATGCCACGCTGGCGGCCGTCACGCCGTTGCTCGATACGCAAATCGCCGGTTTTGGCGAGTTGTTCCGCGCCTATTCGTTTGCCGACATCGGCTCGTCTGGCTTGCAATCGAACGCCCTGGGCGGCAAGGCCAACAACACCCTGATCTTCTGCCTGCCGGGTTCCACTGGCGCCTGCCGCCTGGGATGGGAAAAGATTCTGCGCGAGCAATTCGACAGCCATCACCAACCCTGCAATTTCGCATCGGCTTATGCCAAGCGTGATTGAAACGTGATCGGCATCAGGTAGTGATGGCAACTGCAATAACAGGCTCGAATCGCCAGCACCCAATCGTGCGCGGTCAGCCCGGGACAGCATGCAAGGCGGGCTGCGCCGCATTGCGCAAGCCGTTTTTTTTTCAATAGCGGCGTGGTTATGTCGTCAACAGCCCGAGTGCATATGACGGACACGACCGGCACTATTGCGCTGGCCATCAGCCCCGGCATTGCCCACCACTTATACCGTATTCCGTACTTTACATACTTGAGAAATGACCCCAGGAAACGCCACTATGCTCGATTTTGATACTGCCCAGCAGCGGCTGCTGGATCTGCCCATCGCCGATATTCCCGTGGAAACCATCAGCCTGCAACAGGCGCACGGACGCGTGCTTGCACAGGATGTCGTGGCGACACTGGACATGCCCTCTGCCGACAACAGCTCGATGGATGGTTACGCATTACGCCTGCAGGACTATGTTCCCGGCTCGACCCTGCCGGTGCAACAGCGCGTATTTGCCGGACAGGCGCCGCAGCCCCAGGAACCCGGGAAAATCTCCCGCATTTTTACCGGTAGTCTGATTCCGGAGGGTGCCGATACGGTCGTCATTCAGGAAGTGTGCAGCGAAGAGGATGGGCTGGTCACGATCACGCAGGCCCCCGTCAAAAACCAGAATATTCGCCGCCAGGGTGAAGATACCCGTGCCGGCAGCGTGTTGCTGGAGCAAGGCACGGTACTGGGTGCAGCCGAAATCGGCCTGATTGCCACCCAGGGCATTGCCACGCTGACGGTTTACCGCCGGCTCAAGGTCGGCATTCTGACGACCGGCGACGAACTGGTGCCCGTGGGACAATCACGGGATTCCTCGCAGATTTTCAACTCCAACGCCCCCATGCTGACCGCGCTGTTTCAGACCCTGGGTGCGCAGATCGAACATGTCCTGCATGCCATGGATGATATGGATGCGACACGAGAGGCATTAAATACCCTGTTTGCCGACTGCGATCTGGTCATCAGTGTCGGCGGCGTATCGGTGGGCGAAAAAGATCTGGTCAAACCGGCACTAGAGGCACTGGGCGCCAGCCTGGATTTCTGGAAGGTGCGCATGAAACCGGGCAAGCCGGTAGCGCTGTCCAGCGTCAACAACATCCCTGTGATCTGCCTGCCGGGCAACCCCGTTTCCGCGTATACCGTGCTGGCCGTGCTGGTCTCGCCACTGATCCGCAAGCTGCAAGGACGCAAGCAATGCCTGCCATCGCGGATTCAGGCCACACTGAAAACAGACAAGGTTTTTAACGAAACCCGCGATGAATTTCTGCGCGTTCGCATCACCCAGGATGAGAAAACCGGGATGCTCATGGCTGAACCCTATGAGCGGCAGGGATCCGGCATGAGCTCCTCCCTGCCCTGGGCCAACGCCTTTGCACGCGTGCCTGCAGTACAGAAATATACCGGGGGAGATCGCGTATGGGTCTACCCCAAGGAAAACTGGATTCGTTAAACACGCGGGCCCATCGGCCACCCCTTCGTGCAGGCGCTAGTCGATTGCCGTCACACTGGCCTGGGCAAGCGCCAGTTCCTCTGGCGTATTGACATTCAGAAATGCCTGAGCATGATCAAACACCACCCGCACGGCATGCTGTGATTCCAGCCAGGGAAGCACAGCGCGGCGACCGCCTTGCAGGTAGTCTCGCAATGTCGCCAGCATCGTCGCATGCAGCAGCAGACAGATGGAATGGTCGCGCGCACCGGCATGCGCAAAGGCAATTTGCCCGCCCTGGGCCATCAGCTCAGTATACAGGTGCACCACATAATCATCCGGCAGTGCCGGCATATCGCATCCGGCCACAACCAGCCACGGCGTCTTGACATGAGGCGCCGCCGCAAGCAGACCGGCCAGCGGCCCCTGGCTGCCGTCGAATTCGGCAGGATCCTGCACAACTTGGCCGTACTGGCGGTACTGCTCCTGATTCTGGTTGGCGCTGATCAGCATGCTGGCCGCTTGCGGCCGCAGCGCCCGCAACACATACTCGATCAGGGGGCGCGCATGCAGCCGGACCAAGCCTTTGTCCACCCCGCCCAATCGCCGACCCTGACCCCCGGCCAGTATCAATGCCGTCACGTCCTCACGCCGAAGTTGTGCCGGCTGCGGTATGGCAGTCATGCTCAGCCTCCGATATAACTCATTTCTATTTTTTCCCGCTTACCGCTTAACTGGTCACGCAATTCGGAGTACCGGTCAGCCCTGCCCGTCCAGATACCAGCCAGCGAACCAGCAATATCATGGTCTGTTGCGGCAGAGCGCAATAACGCTCGCAAGTCAAAGCCTTGATCTGCGAATAGACAGGTAAACAATTTGCCTTCCGGCGACATGCGCAGACGGGTACAGTCACCACAAAATGCATGCGTCACACTTGTGATAAGACCCACTTCGCCGCCACCGTCTTTGTAGCGCCAGCGCTTTGCCACCTCGCCCGGATAGTTGGCATGCACCGGCTCCAGCTCGAATCTATCCTGCAATTGTTGCAGGATTTCCCGGCCACTGACCACATCTGTCATATCCCAGTGGTTGGTCACGCCGACATCCATAAATTCGATGAATCGCAGAATATGGCCGCTGTGGCGGAAATACTCCGCCATGGGCGCGATCTGGTGTTCATTCACACCCTTTTTCACAACCATATTGATCTTGATCGGTGTAATGCCTGCTTGCCGCGCGGCTTCGATACCGGCCAGCACCTGGTCTACATGAATTTTGGTATCGCTCATCTGCCGGAACAGATCAGGATCCAGCGCATCCAGGCTGACGGTAATCCGTTCCAGTCCGGCGTCCCGCAATGGCACAGCCAGACGCTGCAGCAGTGTGCCGTTAGTGGTAAGCGCAATATCCAGCGGCTTATCTTCCAGGTCTCTGATCTGGGCCAGCATGGCGATCAGGCGGGTCATTTCCTTGCGCAACAGCGGTTCCCCGCCGGTAATGCGCAACTTGTTTACACCCAGCTGCGCAAAAAGGCGCGCCATGCGGGTAATCTCTTCGAACGACAGAATCTGGCTGTGCGGCAGAAACACATGGTCGCTGCCAAACTGGTCACGCGGCATACAGTACGAGCACCGGAAATTGCATTTGTCGGTGATCGAGATGCGCAAGTCACGCAAGGCGCGGCCCAGCTGGTCCACGACGGGCCTGCCGGGTATGTACTCCGCCTGCGGCAAGGGCCGCTGTGCCACTTTACGGATATCGGAAATAGGAATAATGTTAGTCATTGAAGGCTTCTTCTAATGTCTGGATTTTGCCTGCCTCAGTTGCATCATACCCTACCAGCTGCCCGAGAAATTGCAGATAATCCTGACTGCGCATGAAATGAATGAATTTTTCCACATTGATCTGCTGCAGACTATTGCGGTTCAGGGCGAAAAAATAGCGCTCGCGCACCAGCGGAATAAAGTCCAGGCCGAAACGATGGGCCGCAGTCTGCACGCCAATGCCCACGTCGGCCATGCCACTTGCAATATGAGCCGCGATGGCCATGTGCGTGAACTCGCTGTCTTCGAATCCACTGACTGTCGACGCCGGAATATTTTCCTCCTGCAACATCAACCCCACCAAATAACGCGTACTTGAGCCCGGCTGACGGTTCACAAACCGCACATCATCACGCGCCAGATCCCGAACCGACTGAATATTCTTCGGATTGCCCGGCTTGACGAACAGCCCGGTGTTACGTATCGCCAGATGAATCAGCAAATGCGTTTCGCCATTGAGCCAGGGCGAGTAACGGGCCAGGATCGGTTTTTCGAACTTGCCAATCGGCACCTGGAATCCGGCCAGTTCACACTCATTCTGCTCCAGCGCCGCCAGTGCCTCTATCGCCGTACGGTAACGTAACTCCAGGATGGGTAGCGGTGAATTCATGCGTTGCGTCAGCCCTTCCACGGCAAAGCCATGGCTGGCATGCAGACGCACATTGGGCGTATGCTCCGGAATCAGTTTTTCCAGCTCTTCCTGTGATTCAGAGGCCAGGCTTTCCAGGGTCGGCGACAGCCGCGCCTGGATGCGCCGGTTGGCCCACACCAGCCGCTTGGCGAATTCGGACAGTTCTGTCCCCTTGCGCCGCTTGGTAATGAGTAGCGGCACCCCGAAAACCTCCTCAAACTGCCGCAACACGCCCCAGGCGTGACGATAGGAATGCCCACAAGTTTCGCTGGCCGCCACGATATTGCCGCTGATATCAATTTCAGCCAGCAAACCCAGCAGCATGGATAGCGACAAGGTTTTACCTTCCTGGGTATCGATGGTCCACTCAGGGTTTATCCTGATCGAAAACGGGTACATAGTGCAATCTCCCTTGGCGGTTTCATCACCATTATATGTGTTATTAATTTCATATTGAAAATATATCTGAAGTGGCTACTATTGAGGCTATAAGCACATTTGTCAAATGGGAATTTAACATCCCGGCGCATTGCGGTGCTGCAGCATTTTATTATGATGCAAATTACATATTAAGCAGGCTCAAACACGTATCGGAGACAGCCATGTCCAAAACGGGCATTTCCTCGCCTTTCATTCAGTCGGTCGATAACAAGATCAGAAAGATGATTCCACTGACACCAGAGACGCCCAATTCGCGTGCCGTGTCAGCCAGCCTGGTCAAACTGGGCAATATGCCGGGTGCATTGCTGCCAGTGCTGCATGACATCCAGGACACACTGGGCTATATCCCCCCTGAGTGCGTCGACCAGATTGGACAGGCATTGAATTTATCGCGTGCCGAGGTTCACGGCGTTATCACCTTCTATCCCCATTTTCACACCACGCCCAAGGGCGCAGTGCATATCGAAGTCTGTCGGGCCGAATCCTGTCAGGCCATGGGTTCGGTGCAGCTTGAAGCCCATATACTCAAGGCAACCGGCTGTGACATGAACAGCACCCGCGCCGATGGCCAGGTGTCTGTCGATGCGGTCTATTGTCTGGGACTGTGCGCCCAGTCGCCTAATATCATGATCAACGGCGAACCCTGTGCGCATGTCACACCGCAAGCGTTCGATGAACTGTATCGCGAACACACGGAGGCCGTCTCTGTATGACTATTCGAATCTTCATCCCCGCTGACGCCGCTGCCATTGCCGCTGGCGCCGAACGTGTGGCGGCGGCCATCAGCAAAGAGGCGGCGCAGCGCAACCAGGACATTACCGTGGTGCGCAACGGCTCGCGCGGGTTATTGTGGCTTGAGCCCATGATCGAAGTGCAGACCGAAAATGGCCGCGTGGCCTATGGTCCGGTCAAGGCCAGGGACGTGCCGTCCCTGTTCGACGCCGACTTCCTGCATGGCGGCCATCACGCATTGGCCCATGGCCTCACCGAAGAAATCCCGTTCCTAAAAAAACAGGAACGCCTGACCTTTGCGCGCGTAGGCATTACCGATCCACTCTGCCTCACAGACTACATGGCACACGGCGGTTTTGCAGGCCTGAAAAAAGCCCTGGACATGGTGCCGGCCGATATCGTGCAGGAAGTAACCGATTCCGGCCTGCGCGGACGAGGCGGCGCTGCGTTTCCCACCGGCATCAAATGGAAAACGGTCCTGGGCACGCCGGGGCGACAGAAATATGTCGTTTGCAATGCCGACGAAGGCGACTCGGGTACATTCTCTGATCGCATGCTGATGGAAGGCGACCCGTTGTGCCTGATCGAAGGCATGACCATCACCGGACTGGCAACCAATGCAACCCAGGGATACATCTACGTCCGTTCCGAATACCCGCACGCCATTGCAGCATTGAACCGCGCCATCGACGTGGCGACCGAAGGCAACTGGCTGGGGCAAAACATCCAGGGCAGCGGCAAGTCCTTTTCGCTTGAAGTGCGCAAAGGCGCCGGCGCCTACATTTGCGGCGAAGAAACCTCGCTGCTCGATTCGCTCGAAGGCAAGCGCGGGTTGGTTCGTACCAAGCCGCCGCTGCCGGCCATCAAGGGCCTTTTCGGCAAAC
This sequence comes from Advenella sp., assembly GCF_052108595.1. Taxonomy (NCBI): domain Bacteria; kingdom Pseudomonadati; phylum Pseudomonadota; class Betaproteobacteria; order Burkholderiales; family Alcaligenaceae; genus Advenella; species Advenella sp. The sequence continues at coordinate 1,253 of NZ_JBQEAU010000049.1, read as the reverse complement.
CCACGGTCATCAATAATGTGATATCGCTGGCGTCTGTTCCCTACATTCTTGCCGAAGGCGGCCAGGCTTATGCCAACTACGGTATGGGGCGCTCCAAAGGGACCCTGCCCTTTCAACTGGCCGGCAATATTCGCCAGGGCGGGCTGGTGGAAAAGGCCTTTGGCCTGACCTTGCGCGAACTGCTTTTTGATTATGGCGGCGGCAGCGCCAGTGGCCGGCCCATCAAGGCGGTACAGGTAGGCGGCCCGCTGGGCGCATATCTGCCGGAATCGCAATGGGATGTGCCCATGGATTACGAAGCCTATATGAAAGTATCGGCCATGATCGGCCACGGCGGTATTGTCGCGTTCGACGACACCGCCAAAATGAACGATCTGGCACGCTATGCCATGGAGTTCTGTGCTGTCGAGTCCTGTGGAAAATGCACCCCCTGTCGTATCGGCTCTACGCGCGGCACGGAAGTGATCGACCGGATTACCGCCAACGAAAATCGCGAAGAAAATGTCGAGCTGCTACGCGATCTGTGCGACACCATGCTGGGCGGTTCGCTGTGCGCCCTGGGTGGCATGACGCCCTATCCTGTCTTGTCCGCCCTGCAGCACTTCCCTGCCGATTTTGGCATCGAAGCGAGCACAGAAACCGAACATTCATGAACCAAGTAAATTATCCGCTGCCAGAACAGGCAAGGAGCTTCCAATGTTAGAAACCGTCGTCAAACGTGATACCGATCTGGGTACACCCGAAGTCATCTCCGACACACTGGTAACTGTCACGATTGACGGTTACGATATATCGGTGCCGGAAGGCACCTCGGTCATGCGCGCGGCTGCGCTCAACGGCGTCAACATTCCCAAATTGTGCGCCACTGACAGCATTGAAGCGTTCGGCTCATGCCGCTTGTGCCTGGTGGAAATCGAGGGCCGGCGCGGCTACCCTGCGTCCTGTACCACACCGGTAGAGCAAGGCATGGTTATCCGCACCGAAACACCCAAGCTGCATCAACTGCGGCGCGGCGTCATGGAATTGTATATTTCCGATCACCCGCTCGATTGCCTGACCTGCCCGTCCAATGGCGATTGTGAATTGCAGGATATGGCAGGTGTGGTCGGATTGCGCAACGTGCGCTACGGCTACGAAGGCGCCAATCATCTGCAGGACCAGAAAGACGAGTCCAACCCTTATTTCACTTACGATCCCAGCAAGTGCATTGTCTGCAACCGCTGCGTTCGCGCCTGCGAGGAAACCCAAGGCAC
>NZ_JBQEAU010000048.1:0-28870 GCF_052108595.1 Advenella sp. | reverse complement strand
AAGCCGTTTGCCGAACGTACGCAGTCGGCAACGCAAATTATCAACGATATGCGCAAGTCGCTGCCGACGATTCCCGGCGCGCGCCTCTCGCTGGTGCCGCAGCAGGATATTCGCGCCGGCCGGGGCGGCGATTCAGCCGGCTCGTACCAGTATGATCTGTTGTCGGGCGATCTGGATACGCTGCGCAAATGGGTGCCGCAAGTGCGACAGGCCATGGCGGCGTTGCCCGAACTGGTGGACGTGCAGTCCGAGGCCGAGGAAAAAGGGCGGCGTATTGAACTGGTGATCAACCGGGACAACGCCAAGCGCCTGAATGTGGAAATGGCGACGATTGCCGGTGTGCTCAATAATCTGTTCAGCCAGCGGCAGGTCTCCACCATTTACAGCGCGCTGAACCAGTACCAGGTGGTCATGGGCATTGATGTCAAATACGCGCAGGATCCTGAAGTACTCAAGACGGTGCAGATTATTGCCTCCGATGGCAAGCTGGTGCCGCTGTCGGCTTTTGCCTCTTTTGAAATCGGTACCTCGCCCCTGTCTGTATCGCACCAGGGTCTGATGGCGTCCGATTCGGTTTCCTTTTCCCTGGCCGAAGGCGTGTCGCTAGAGCAGGCCAGCAATGCGATTGAAAATGCGGTAGCCCGCATTGGTCTGCCGGCCAATGAAATCCAGGCCGGCTTCGGCGGTAACGCACAGCTGTTTCAGCAGTCTTCGTCCCAGCAGCCGCTGCTGATTCTGGGCGCGCTGGTGGTGATGTATCTGATTCTGGGGATGCTTTATGAAAGCTATATGCATCCGTTGACGATTCTGTCGACCCTGCCGTCTGCCGGTGTGGGCGCGTTGCTGGCACTGTTGATGGTCGATATGGAGTTTACAGTCATTGCCCTGATCGGCGTTTTCCTGCTTATCGGCATCGTCAAGAAAAATGCCATTATCATGGTGGACTTTGCGCTTGCGCTTGAACGGGAAAAAAATGTACCGCCCGAAGAGGCGATTTATGACGCCTGCATTGTGCGCTTCCGACCCATTATGATGACCACCATGGCGGCCATGTTCGGCGCGTTGCCGTTGATTCTGGCCACCGGCGCCGGCGTGGAAATGCGCCAGCCGCTGGGAATCGCGATTGTGGGCGGCCTGGTCCTGAGCCAGATTCTAACCTTGTTTACCACGCCGGTCGTGTATATTTATCTTGATAGACTGCGCCACATCTTCGAGCGGCGCCGCAAAAACAAAAGCACGCCTGCCGGCGGGAGCGAAGTGACGCCCCGTCCAGGTCAATAATTGTTGTGAATTCTCTCTTATGAAAAACACCAGAAATGCAGTGCAACTCCTACTGAATCCGCTGCGCGTCGGCGCCGCGGCCGCAGCCTTGCTGCTGCTGGCTGCGTGTGCTGTTGGGCCCGATTACGTTGTTCCGCAACAGGACACAGGAGTCAGTTTCAAATCAGCCCAGGGGTGGGTGCAAGCCCGGCCGGGTGCACCGCTTGCCAGCGATAGCTGGTGGCAGCGCTATCAGGACCCGTTGCTGAACGAGTTGGTCGGGCGCCTGAATGTTTCCAATCAGACGCTGGCCCAGGCCGTAGCGCGTTACGATCAGGCTGTGGCAGCGACAGCACAGTCACGCTCTTCATTTTTTCCCACGACCGGTTTCAGCTTGTCGGGCGATCGGGCCAAATCGGCCGCCGGCATTGGCAATTCGGTGAATGGTTCCGTATCCCTGCAATGGGAGGCCGATTTGTGGGGCAAACTGCGTCGGCAGTACGAGAGCAGCAGAAGCGATGAACAGGCCAGCAGGGCTGATGTGGCTGCCGCCCGCCTGAGCATGCAATCGACCCTGGCCCAGCAGTATTTCGCCCTGCGCATGCTGGACGAACGCAAGCGCCTGCTGCAGGCCAATGTGCGCGCGTACGAACGCTCGGTACAGATTAACCAGAATCGCTATGATCAGGGTGTGGCTGCCCGCGCCGACGTGGTCAGCGCCCAGGCGCAGCTTGAGAGCGCGCGCGCCTCGGCCATTGCCATTGAAGCGGATCGCAATGTGCTGGAGCATGCCATTGCCGTACTGATCGGCCAGCCGCCCGCGTCGTTTGCCATCGAAGCGGCGGCTTACGATGTTCAGTTCCCCTCCATCCCGGTAGACATGCCTTCTACGCTGCTGCTGCGGCGTCCCGACATTGTGGCAGCCGAAAGACGGGTGGCAGCGGCCAACGCGCAGATCGGCGTGGCCCAGTCTGCCTGGTTTCCTGATCTGACTTTGGGTGGCTCTGTAGGCAATACCACGGCCACATTGGCGCAGTGGTTGGCGTCGCCGCTGCAGTTCTGGTCGCTCGGCCCTGCACTGGCCATGACTGTGCTCGATGGCGGCGCGCGCGCGGGAGCGGTGGATGCCTCCAGGGCATCCTATCGCGCCGAAGTGGCGACCTATCGTCAAACCGTGCTGACCGGCCTGCAGGAAGTGGAAGACGCCATCAGTACGCTGCGGGTACTGGAACGCCAGCAGGCGGCACAGATGCGTGCACTGACTGCCGCCCGCCAGTCGCTGGCCATAACCCAGAACCAGTATCTGGCCGGACTCGTCGATTATTTGAGCGTGGTCCAGGTACAGTCAACCGCCTACTCGGCAGAGCAGACTGCCCTGCAACTGGAAAGCCAGCGGTTGCAGGCCAGCGTGCAATTGATTGCCGCGCTTGGCGGGGGCTGGGACAAACAGGCGCTGCAGGCCCGGACGGCGCCGTAACGGCAAAGGGCGACAATCAGGAGACGATGAGGCGACCAGATAAATTATCAGCGTTTATGATGTGATCGTAAATGCCCTGATGCCACAAGGGTTCTTCCGGCGCGATCGAAATAGTGTGGTAAAAATAGTTATATTCTTATTGCTGTTTATCCCGGTTTTCATACAGGTTCTACTGCTATGCCAATTTACAAATGTGAATCTTCCTCGGTCAATCCCCAGACTTTTCCGCTCGATGAAATCGTGATGGGTCTGCGCGAAGCACGCTTCAAATGGCGTGCAGACCAGAACCGCCTCAAGGAGATGGGCGGGCGCCATCTGCCGTCGCCGCATACCATCAACGGGGCATTGGAACTGGTGATCGGCGCGCTGTTTCCCATGCGTCTAGGTCCCAACGATCTGTTGCAGGAAAACGAAGATTTTTATGTCGGCCACACCATCGGGGTTGCGTTAAACACACTGCTGACCCAGGTGCGGCTTGAAGTACGCCACCAGTATCGCAACGAAAACGTTGATCCGGCCGAACTGGAAGACAAGGCCGTAGGGATCGTGCGGGAATTTGCACGCAAGTTGCCAGATGTACGCAGCTTGCTGGATACCGATGTCTACGCGGCCTATTCCGGCGACCCGGCTGCCAAGAGTGTGGATGAAGTGCTGTTATGCTATCCCGGGGTGCTTGCCATGGTCTACCACCGGCTGGCCCATTGCCTGTATACGCTGGGGGTTCCCCTGGTGGCGCGCATTGCTGCCGAGCTGGCGCATGGCCAGACCGGCATTGACATTCACCCGGGAGCAAAAATCGGCGCCGGGTTCTTTATCGATCATGGAACCGGTGTGGTCATTGGGGAAACCGCGATTATCGGCGAGCGGGTGCGGCTGTATCAGAACGTGACCCTGGGCGCCAAGAGTTTTCCAACCGATAGCAATGGCGATCTGAGCAAGGGCATTGCCCGACATCCGATTGTTGAAGATGATGTCGTTATATATGCCGGTGCAACGGTTCTGGGCCGGGTTACCATCGGCAAGGGCGCCGTGGTAGGAGGCAACGTGTGGCTCACGCATGATGTGGCCCCGGGCTGTTTCGTGCGTCAGGCGTCGTCCAGCAACAAGGAAGCGTTGTTCAATGGCAACTGTGATTAAACCGCGCCACGGCTAAATGCCGGCGCCAAGCCTGTATGAACAGTTCATACAGGCTTTTTTTCACTGTCTGCATTTGCGCGCTGACCGTCTTGATTGCCAGGGGGGCAGGGCCGGCGGATGCGGGCGCGCGAAAACGAACCGGCTATCCGTCGGCTATCAACTGGCCATTAACCGACCATCAACCGGCCAGCCCGCGGATGGCAGCAATGCCATGCGCACTGTGTTCGCGCGCTACCTCCAGGGTCGCCGCTGACTGACCGCCGATGGCGTACACCGGCAGGCCAGCCTCGCGGGCGATACTGGCAAAACCGTCCCAGCCCAGCGGCGGCTGATCCGGATGCGACGGCGTCTCCAGCACATGCCCCAGCACCACAAAGTCTGCGCCCAGCACCTGGGCATACAGCGCATCGGCGGTATTGTGCGCCGAGACGCCGACAAGATACTTTTCTTCTGGCAGCGGACGGGCATCGGCGAGCAGGGCGTCCTGCGCCCTCAATTGCACCCCGTCGGCCAGCTTCCACCAGGCTTTGGGATGCACGCTGTTGACCAGCACCCGGGCACCGGCGGCATGACAGCAGTCGATGGCGCGTTCGAATACGGTTTTCAGGCTGGCTGCCGCCGGACCATCAGGCCAGGCCGGCTCACGCAATTGCACCAGCCGCAAGCCATTGTCCAGTTGCTGCTGCAGGCTGACCAGCCATGACTGGCTGTTCTCAGGCGTCTGAATGTTGGATATGGCATAGTGTTCCGGCAGGGCCAGCCAGCGCAGCGGGGGCAGGGAGGCCGGCAGCAATTGTCCCAGCTTGCCCGCATCTGCGGGCGTCGTCCAGGCCAGTTGCTGCTCTTCCAGCGACCTGGGCGTGCCTTGCCAGCCGGTAACTCGCCAGAAGGCCAGATTGACAATGGTTTTCGGGTATTCATAGGTGAATGTCACCCACGGGGTGCAGGCATGCACGTCTATACCGAGTTCTTCCCTGAGTTCGCGCACCAACGCCTGTTTCTGGGTCTCACCCTCTTCGATCTTGCCTCCGGGAAACTCCCACCAGTCTTCCCAGGGCTTGCCTTTAGGGCGCTGGCCCAGCAGGATCTCGCCGGTTTGCTCGTTCAGAATGACGCCGACAACGACTTTGATATACGGTTTTGTTGCGTTCATTGGCCGGCTCCGCTGTCAGCCTGTGCGCCGGATCCGGCAGGCATATGCCTGGCCGCCCAGTCACGGGCAAAATGCCGGGCCACTCGCCCGGAGCGCGAACCGCGCTCCAGTGTCCATTGCAAGGCTTCGGTCCGGCTTGCAGCGATAGATTCAGGCGGACAGCCCAGTTCGCGCAACCAGTGCGCGACAATATCCAGATAGTCGTCCTGGCGGAACGGGTAGAAAGACAGCCAGATGCCAAAGCGTTCAGACAGCGAGATCTTTTCTTCCACGGTTTCACCGGGGTGGATTTCCCCGTCGGCCTGATGCTTCGTGGACAGGTTTTCGTTCATGTATTCAGGCATCAGGTGGCGGCGGTTGGACGTCGCATAAATGAGCACATTGTCGCCGGCCGAGGCTATGGAGCCGTCCAGCACCGATTTGAGGGCCTTGTAGCCGGCTTCACCTTCCTCGAAGGACAGATCATCACAGAAAATGATGAATCTTTCCGGACGGCCGGCAACGATATCGACCAGATCCGTCAGGTCGGCCAAATCGGATTTGTCCATTTCCACCAGACGCAGGCCCTGCGGCGCGTATTCTGCCAGCATGGCCTTGACCAGCGAGCTTTTGCCGGTGCCGCGGGCGCCGGTCATCAGCACATTGTTGGCCGGTTTCTGTTGCAGAAAGTGGCGCGTGTTGCGATCGATCGTGTCCCGCTGCCGCTCGATATGCAGCAGGTCGTCCTTATGGATGGTGGAAATATGCTTGACCGCTTCAAGCCAGCCGGTTGATCCCTTGCGTCGCCAGCGAAAGGCATGGGCGCTCCAGTCTATCGGCGGCGGCGCCGGCGGAAGCCAGGCGGCCAACTGGCGCAGGACCTGATCGGCTCGTTCAATCAGGGAGGAGAGGTCGGGACTGGAATCGGGGCTGCTCACTTGCGTGTCCTATGTGGTCAATAGCGGTCAAAATGCATACATTATCATCAAAAAAAGGCCTTTGTCTGTTTCTTGTTGCGGGCTGGAATATAATCACAGCTTGCCGTGAGTTAATTCCCTTTTCTGCTTCAGGATCTGCCTTGAACCTCCCAGAGATTATCTGTCCCATCAACGATGATATGCGCGCCGTGGATGGCGTAATCCGCAAGAAACTCGACTCTGACGTTGTTCTTATCCGTACTATTGGTGAATACATCATCGGGGCGGGGGGCAAACGCATGCGACCCGCATTGGTGCTCATGGCTGCCCGTGCCTTTGGTTACCAGGGGCAGGCTCACCACACGCTGGCTGCGGTGGTTGAATTTATCCACACGTCCACGCTATTGCATGACGATGTCGTTGACGAGTCCGATATGCGCCGTGGCCGCGATACAGCCAATGCCGTATTCGGCAATGCCGCCAGCGTGCTGGTCGGCGACTATCTGTATTCCCGATCATTCGAAATGATGGTCGAGCTCGATTCGATGCGGATCATGCAGGTGCTGTCCGCCGCGACGACCGTGATTGCCGAAGGCGAAGTACTGCAGTTGCTCAACGTGCACGACCCGGACGTGTCGGTCGAACGCTACTTGCAGGTTATCCGCTACAAAACGGCCAAGCTTTTCGAAGCCGCCATGCAGACCGGCGCCTTGCTGGCCGACGCAACGTCGGCGCAGGAAAACGCGGCCGCCGACTATGGTCGCTACGTAGGCACGGCGTTTCAGTTGATTGACGACGTGCTCGATTACACGGGTGACGTGGAATCGCTGGGGAAAAATGTGGGTGATGACCTGCGCGAAGGCAAGCCGACGCTGCCGCTGATCCGCGTTATGCAGGTGGGAACGCCGCAACAGCGTTCCCTCATCCACAAGGCGATTGAAACAGGCGAGGCCGATTTTGCCGATGTGGCCCGCGCCATCAACGACACCGATGCCCTGCAATACACCCGCGAGGTTGCGCGCGAAGAGGCCGAACGTGCGCGCGCGGCGCTGCAGGCGTTCCCCGATTCCGAGTTCAGGGAATCGTTGCTGGCATTTTGTACTTTCGCCACCGAACGCGACCGCTGACCCATACCGATGCCGACGGCGCATCGGCAGCCATATTCCGCTTTTTGATATTGATTCTGCCGCTCAGGGTTTACCTGAGTCGCGAATCTGCCTGCGCGCACCCGATAAAAAATTGGGTTATAGTTGTCTGGTAAACCCGTGTTCACGGCCAGCCCAGCGGCGTACGGCCTGAATTTAAAAAATAATTTTCTAGAGGTTCAAGATGATCAAGAGCAAACTGAAAGCAGCCTTACTGGGATTTGCCATCACGTTGGCTGTGCCGGCAACTACCGTTGCGCAAGCACAGGACAAAGAGCTTGTGGTTGCCACCGACACCGCTTTTGTGCCCTTCGAATTCAAGCAGGACGGCAAATATGTGGGATTCGACGTTGAATTGTGGGATGCGCTGGCCAAGGATATGGGCGTCAAGTACCGCCTGCAGCCCATGGATTTCAACGGCATCATTCCCGGTCTGCAAACCAAGAATATTGACGTTGCGCTGGCAGGCATTACCATCAAGGACGAGCGCAAAAAAGTCATCGATTTTTCCGATCCTTATTACGAAAGCGGTCTTGCCATCCTGACCTCGGTCAAGAACAAGGATACGATCAAGACAGCCAAGGACCTTGCAGACAAGGAAGTGGCGGCAAAAACAGGAACCGCGACGGTTGATTTTCTGAAAAAGGAAGTGCCCAACGCCAAGGTCAAACTGTTCCCCAATATTGACAACGCCTTTCTTGATCTGGCCACCGGCCGTGTCGACGCGGTCGTGCACGATACACCCAATGTACAGTATTACGCCAATACCGGTGGCAAGGACAAGGTTATTGTGACTGGTTCTGTGCAGAGCGGCGACTTCTATGGCATCGCCTTTCCCAAAGGCAGCGATCTGGTTGAAAAGGTCAACGCGTCACTCAAGAAACTGAAAGAGAATGGCGAATACGACAAAATCTATACCAAATGGTTTGGTCAGGCTGTGAAGTAATTGCCTGCGCTCCCCATGTATGACCATACATTGCGGGTGCTGCATCGCCGGAAATAGCGATCCGGTGACTGTATCCACATGGAGACAGTCACCGGATTTTGCTTTTTGCGGTCCCAATATTCAAACAGGATTCACACATGGATTTTGACTTTTCCGTTGTTCAAGACGCGCTGCCCAGCCTGATGGCCGGCACCTGGGTCACAATCAAAATCACATTCTGGGGGCTTTTTGGCGGGGTGCTGCTCGGCGCTATTACAGGTGTGATCAGGGCCTACATTCCATCCTTATTTTCAGCCAAGACCATTCGCCGCAATCCGGTCGCCGGCATTCTTGGCCCGCTTCTGAGCCTGCTGGCCCAGTTCTATGTGCTGGTGGTGCGGGGCACACCCATCGTGGTGCAGGTCATGTTTATCTATTTTGCCCTGCCATTGGTCATGGACTTGCGTGTCGACGGCATGTCGGCCGCCATTGCCACCTTGATCATCAACTCGGGGGCGTACATTGCAGAAATTGTGCGTGGTGCGCTACAGTCGGTGTCCAAGGGCCTGTTCGAGGCCGGGCAGTCCATGGGTCTGTCCTTTCACCGGATTGTGCTCAAGATTATCTGGCCGGTGGCGTTTCGTCGCATGATTCCCGCATTGGGCAACCAGTGCATTATCAGTCTGAAGGATTCGTCACTGTTCATTGTGATTGGCGTGGCCGAGCTGACGCGTCAGGGTCAGGAAATCATGGCAGCCAACTTTCGGGCGGTGGAAATCTGGGGCGCAGTCGCCGTCATTTACCTGATTTTGAACGGACTGATCGCGCTGGCTCTGAAAATCATGGAACACAGGATGCGGAACGTATGAGCATGGTCACCTTTGAAAACGTCGTCAAAAAATTCGGCGACAATACAATTTTGAATGACATCAGCCTGAGCATTGAAAAAGGCGAAGTGGTGGTGGTGGTCGGGCCTTCCGGTTCGGGGAAATCCACCTTCCTGCGCTGCATCAATGCGCTGGAAACCATCCAGGAAGGCGATATACGGGTCGGCGAACTTAGTGTGCGCGGCACCCAGGCGCAGGTGCGTGAACTGCGCCGCGAAGCGGGCATGGTCTTTCAGCAGTTCAACCTGTTTCCGCAACTGACTGCACTGGAAAATGTCATGTTCGGTCCGTTGGAGTCGCGCGGTGTTTCCAAGAAGCAGGCGCGCACTGAAGCCATTGCATTGCTGGACAAGGTAGGGCTGGTCGAACGCATGAACCATTATCCGAGCGAGCTGTCGGGCGGTCAGCAGCAGCGGGTAGCCATTGCGCGTTCGCTGGCGGTCAAGCCGCTGTTGATGCTGTTTGACGAGCCTACCTCGGCCCTGGATCCGGAGCTGCGCCATGAGGTGCTCAAAGTGATGAAGGACCTGGCCGAAGAGGGCATGACGATGGTGGTGGTGACGCACGAAATGGATTTTGCCAGCAAGGTCGGCAGCCGCCTGCTTTTTATCGATGACGGCAAAATTGCGCACGACGGCAAACCGGCGGAGCTGTTGTCTTCACCGCCAAGTCAGCGTTTGAAAGATTTTCTGCAGCATGTGGTGTAAATTACAAGGTTTCCCCCGTTTTTTCCAGGAAGTAGTCAGAAATGCCCCAATATCGTTCCAAAACCTCGACTCACGGTCGTAATATGGCTGGTGCGCGTGCCTTGTGGCGCGCCACAGGCATGAAAGACGGCGATTTCGGCAAGCCGATTGTTGCCGTGGTTAACTCTTTTACCCAGTTTGTTCCAGGGCACGTGCACCTGAAGGACATGGGGCAACTGGTTGCACGCCAAATCGAGGCAGCGGGCGGTGTGGCCAAGGAATTCAATACGATTGCGGTTGATGATGGCATTGCCATGGGTCACGGCGGCATGCTGTATTCGCTGCCATCGCGCGAACTGATTGCCGACTCGGTCGAATACATGGTCAACGCGCATTGCGCCGATGCCATGGTCTGCATTTCCAACTGCGACAAGATCACCCCGGGTATGCTGATGGCTGCCATGCGGCTGAACATTCCGGTTGTCTTCGTTTCGGGTGGCCCGATGGAAGCCGGTAAGGTGCTTGCCCCGGAAACCAGCAAGGTGATCAAGCTGGATCTGGTCGACGCCATGATCAAGGCAGGCGATCCGACCGTGTCGGACGCCGAAACCGATGAAATTGAACGCAACGCCTGTCCAACCTGTGGTTCCTGTTCAGGCATGTTTACCGCCAACTCCATGAACTGCCTGACCGAAGTGCTGGGTCTGTCCCTGCCGGGCAACGGTACGATCGTGGCTACCCATGCGCGCCGTAGTGCGCTTTTTGAACGTGCCGGCCATCTGGTGGTTGAGCTGTGCAAGCGCTACTACGAACAGGACGATGCTTCTGTGTTGCCGCGCTCCATCGCGACCAAGGCGGCCTTTGAAAACGCCATGACACTGGATGTGGCCATGGGCGGTTCCACCAACACTGTGCTGCATTTGTTGGCTGCCGCCCAGGAAGCCGGGGTTGATTTCACCATGGCTGACATTGACCGCATATCGCGTCATGTGCCATGTGTCTGCAAGGTGGCGCCTGCGACCAACCAATTTCATATCGAAGACGTACATCGTGCCGGCGGCGTGATTGCCATTCTTGGCGAACTCAGTCGCGCGGGCCTGCTGGACCTGAATGCCGGCAATGCACACAGCGGCACGCTGGGCAAGGCCATTGAGCAGTGGGATGTCAACAGTGGTCATGCCACGGAAGAGGTCAACACGTTCTTCAAAGCCTCTCCCGGCGGGGTGCCCACCCAGGTCGCCTTCAGCCAGGACCGGCAGTTTGCCGAGCTGGATCTGGACCGTGCCGAAGGCTGTATCCGCGACAAGGCTCATGCCTATTCTCAGGATGGCGGTCTGGCCGTGCTGTACGGTAATCTGGCGGAAAATGGCTGTATTGTCAAAACAGCGGGTGTGGATGAAAGTATCCTGAAGTTCACTGGCCGGGCCATTGTGTTCGAAAGCCAGGAAGATGCAACCGAAGGCATTCTGGACGGCAAGGTCAAGGAAGGCCACGTTGTCATTATTCGCTACGAAGGACCCAAAGGGGGCCCCGGCATGCAGGAAATGCTGTACCCCACGTCATACCTCAAATCCAAGGGGCTCGGCGCCAAGGCCGCGTTGCTCACCGACGGTCGTTTCTCGGGCGGCTCTTCGGGCCTGGTCATCGGCCATGCTTCTCCGGAAGCGGCAGAAGGGGGCACCATTGGCCTGGTGCATGATGATGATGTGATCGAGATCGATATTCCGAACCGCACAATCAACCTGGCGGTGGATGAAACCGAACTCACGCGTCGCCGTGCCGAGATGGAAAATCGCGGTCAAAGCGCCTGGCATCCGGCGCATCGCGAGCGTTATGTATCACAGGCCCTCAAAGCCTATGCCGCGATGGCCACCTCGGCCGATCGCGGCGCAGTACGCGACATCAGTCAGCTGATAAAATAAAGCGAAGCACACACGCGGCCGGTTTATCCGGCCGTTTTTCTTTGCACCGGCGGTCACTGTTGTTGCGCATTTTCCTGTTGTATTCACAGATCAGGAGAGACTCGTATGACAAAGCCAGACAAAGCAACAGATAGCGGGAGAGCCGATAGCAAGGCAGCCCGCCAGCCGCGCAGGCGGGCTGCAGGTCAGTTCCGGCCTGGCGGCAAGACAGCCGACCCTGCGGTACTGAATGCAGGCCACAGCGCGCAGGGCGGCCCGGCAATCAAAAAGCGCCTGAGCAAACCACGCAAAAGAGATTTTCCGGTGAGCCAGGCGCGGCGCTATCTTGAACCGGGCCCCATCGTGCTGGTCTCATCGCACTGGCAGAATCGCCACAATATCATGACCATGGGCTGGCATTGCATTCTGGAGTTTGCACCGTCATTGTTCGGCTGCATGATTTCATCTGGCAATCACAGTTTCGATATGATCCGCAAGAGCGGAGAATGCGTCATCAATCTGCCTACAACTGCGCTCACTGATATTGTCTGTCGCGTTGGCAATTGCACCGGCAGCGCGGTGGACAAGTTCACCGAATTTGGCCTGACCGCCAGTCCCGCACAACAGGTGAGCGCGCCGATTATCGACCAATGTCATGCCGCGTTCGAATGCAAACTGCATGACGATGTGCTGGTCGAAAAATACAATTACTTCATCTTCGAGATTGTGAAGGCGCATGTTGCCACCCGGCCGGCACACCCGGAAACGTTGCACTATACCGGTGATGGCGTTTTCATGGTGGCCGGCAAAGTCATCAGCCGCCGCAGCCTGTTTACCAAAGTGCTGTAGCGATCCAGATGCAGGCAGGGAAGCGGCGGCGCGTAGCGCCTGCCGCCTGCCTGGGCTAACCCGAATTGCGCAGGCCGGTGGCGATTCCGTTGATGGTCAGATGGATGGTGCGCTGGCTGCGCATTTGTTCGAGCTTGGACGGCTCTTGCTGGGCATCCTCCAGCGCGCGCTGGCGCCGGATGACCTCGACCTGCAGATAGTTCAAGGGATCGGTATAGGCAAAGCGCTCTTGCAGGGCGGCCTTCAGGGTGGGGTTGTCCGCCAGCAGATCCTGCTGTTTGATGCTGTAAAGCGCATCACGCGTTAACCCAAACTCCTGTTCGATCATCCCGAAAATCGTGCGGCGTATTTCCTGGTCTGCAACCAGTTCGCTGTACTGGCGTCCGATGTCCATATCGGTTTTGGCCAGGACCATTTCCATATTGGACAGCACGGTCTGGAAAAACGGCCAGTGCTCGGCCATGTCGCGCAGCAATTGCGTACGTGATTGCTGGGTGCTGCCGTCGTCTTTGCCGGTACCCAGGCGGATGAACGTATCGATTGCCGTGCCCACGCCATACCAACCGGTGATCATCAGCCGGCATTGAGCCCAGGAAAAGCCCCAGGGGATGGCGCGCAGATCTTCGATGCGCTGTCCCTTTTTGCGCGAAGCAGGGCGCGAGCCGATATTTAAGCCCGCAATTTCATTGATGGGCGTGGCTGCAAAAAAATAATCGACAAAACCCGGCGTGTCATACACCAGCCGACGATAGGCATGCTGGGCGGCATCGGAGAGCCAGGCCATGGCTTGCGTATAGCGCTGCATCGTGTCGGCGTCCTTGCGCGCTTCCTCATGCGGCGCCAGGCTGCTCAGCAGGGTTGCTGAAACAAGCAATTCCAGATTGATGCGTCCGCTTTCGGCATTTTTGTATTTGCTCTGGATGACCTCTCCCTGTTCGGTCAGCCGGATTTGTCCGTCGACCGTACCGGGCGGTTGCGCCAGGATCGCATCGAAGCTGGAGCCGCCGCCGCGACCGACAGATCCGCCGCGGCCGTGAAACAGGCGCAGACGCACGTCATGACGACGAAAAACCTCAAGCAGTTGCAATTCGGCGTTATACAAAGACCAGTTGGAGGTCAGGTAGCCGCCATCCTTGTTGCTGTCCGAATAGCCCAGCATGACTTCCTGGATGTTGTCCTGAGCATGGATGACGCGTTCGCGCACCTGTGGCAGCGACAGCCAGCGGTCCATAATGGCCGGGCCGGCCTCCAGGTCGGGGATGGTTTCAAACAGCGGCACGACAATCAGGCCATCGCCGGGCGTTACCGGCATGCGCTGGCCCGCGTCGTCGCGCTGTTGCGAGATCAGCCCGGTTTCCTGTTGTAAGACCAAGACTTCCAGCAGGTCACTGAGCGTTTCGGTATGGGACACAATATACTGGGTAATCGCATTGCACCCGTAATGGCGCCGCACAGAAGCGGCGGCCTGCAAAATAGCCAGTTCCTTGCGGGTCTCTTCACTGTACTGCTGCCAGGGCGAGACCAGGGGGCGACTATCGTCCAGTTCGGCCAGCAGCACGGCAATTTTCTGTTCTTCATTCAGCTGGTCATACTGGACCGGCTGACCTTCATGCTTGATTGCTGCACGCTGATACAGTTCGGTCAGAATGCGCTCGTGTACATCTGAGCTTTGCCGCAGATCAAGTGCTGCCATGTGAAATCCAAACACGGCGACGGCCTGTTGCAGCTGCTGCAAACGCAAGGGCACCACGGCGCCTGCATGGTTGTCGCAGAGCGATCGGGCAATGACTGCCAGGTCTGCCGCAAATTCGGCCGGGTCATCATAGGGATCGGCCGGTATTGTATTGCGCAGGGCCAGGTCATGGGCGGTCAGGTGTTTTGCCGTTGCCGCCAGGCGGGCGTACACGCCAATCAGCGCACGGCGATAGGGTTCATCCAGCCGGTGACGTGACTGATCCGGGCTGGCCTCCGACAGGCTGGCCAGTTCTGGCGAGACCTGCGTCAGGGAGGTGCTCAGCGACAGTTCGGAGCCCAGCAGATGCACCTGCGCCAGATAGTAGTCGAACAGCGTGGTGGCATGGCGGTTCATCGCATGTGTGAGCGTGTCGGCGTTCACATTGGGATTGCCGTCGCGGTCGCCGCCAATCCAGGAGCCCATTTTCAGGAAGGTTGGCACCAGTGCCGCATTGTCCGCTTGCTCGCCCAGATTGCGTGCAAATGTGGTGTACAGGTTCGGAATGGCTTTCAGGAAGGTGGTGCTGAAATAGGCCACCGCATTTTCAATTTCGTCATTGACCGTCAGCTTGTTAAAACGCAGCATGCGTGTCAGCCAGAGCGTTTTGATATAGCCGGTCAGCTCTAGCGCCAGTTGATGGCTTTCTTCTTCGGTCAAGCGGCTGTCGATGGCCACCAGACAGTGACTGATGTGTCGATGCAGGTCCAGCGTGCTTTTGCGTTGTACTTCCGTAGGGTGGGCCGTCAGAACCGGGACAATCATGGTTTTTGCCAGAAAATCGCGAACCTGGCCACGCTGCACACCATGGCGTTCCAGTTCTGCCAGCGTGTGTCCCAGGGTGCCGATCTGGGCCTCGTTGCTGCTCAGTAAGCGGCGGCGCTGGCGCTTTTGCTGATCGCGGTCTTCAGCCAGGTTGGCCAGGTGCAGGAAATAACTGAAGGCACGCGACAGGGTATTGGCCTGGTCATCGGACAGGGCCGTCAGCCTGTCGATCATCGTATCGCGTTCCTGCTGGATGCCTTCACGCTTGAAACGTACCGCGGCGCGGCGCACAGTCTCAATGATGTCAAAAATCGGCTGGCCTTCCGATTCACGGATGGCGGCCCCAAGGATTCTGCCCAGCAGGCGGATGTCCTGCTGCATTTCATTTCTGTCTGTACTTGCGTTGTCCACGTTATCTCTTGTTCCGGTTGGTTGAAGGGATGGAGTCGTTTTTATTGTAGGGGTTTTCTTCGGCGCCGTATTCGGTTTACTGAAACTGCGCCTTTTGGATTTGTCGCAGACGCTCCGGTTCGATGATGCTCTTGCCGGTAAATGGCCGGTCGTTGACCAGAATGAGGAACGAGATACTGGCGAAACTCAGTGAAATGAGTACGACGGCTTTACGCAATTCATTACGGGTGTGATAATGAATATCGTATATCACATACATGCACACGCTCAGAAGAATCAGCAGCACCAGCCACTTTTGCATGTTGATATGATAGGTGGCAACATTGAGCCGGTCATCACGGGCTTCCCGGACCTGTGTCAGATACGTATTGAGTAGCGCCATCTGCGAGCTGACATAAGGATCGTCGCGCACTTCGATGGCGGTTTTGGCTGCATTGATGGTCAGCACATCCAGGGCCGATTCGGTCTGCTCGCTGATCTGGTCATGTCCCATGCGCGGCCATTCATCCTGAACGGCGGCGTTCACATAGGCCAGCAGACGGGCGCGCAAGTCTGCATTGATCTGCTCGGGCATATGCCTGAGCACCCTGAGCGCATCATGCACTGCGCCGGCCTCATGCTCGGTGGCCGCCTGGCCTTTCTCATTTTCCTTCCATACGTCACTGGCCATGAACGCCATATTCAGGCCAATGGGCACCAGCAAACCCGAAATAAGCGTATGGCTCAGCGCGCTGCTGCGCGGGGACGTACTACTGCTGCGCTGCCGGCGAATAATCAGGACAATGAGGCCGGACAGCCCAAGAAAGAAAACAATGCACAGGACCCAGGCCAGAAAGATGGGTATATCGAACAGCAGATTGTAAAAATGCATGACTTTCCTCACGGGCAGCAGCAGCGAAAATAATGTAATCCATCATGTAAGGCGTCATAAAAGACAGTCAACCCGGTTTTATGGCCTTTTGTATTCTACCTGCTGTCTGCACGCGGCCAATATGGGGTCAATTACAATTGAAAAAAAAGCGCTGACGATATCTTCTGCAGGCGCCATTGGCGACGGGACAAAAACGGCAGTCTTGGCCTGGCAGGCCTCACATTGCCAGCGCGATGCGCGATAATGGCAGTTGATAATTATAGTGCGTAACCCTCAGGAAATTGCAGTGATGAACGAGTCCACGAGTGCTCCTCTTGCCTTTGACCGCTTTCTGTATCTTGCCGACGATCCGCAGACTATTGAAGCCTGTCTGCAACCGGGCACCGCCGAGTTGCCCGATGCACACGCCGACATCGTATTGCGGGACGATATATCTACCGATGAAATTACACCGGTGGCCATCATGTCGCACTATGACGACAAGCTTGGCGGGTTTGCCTATACCGGGTTACAGGCAGGTGGTCGCACGCCCATCGCCAGGCATGCGGTCAGGCAGGCCGGTATTCAGGTGGTTGTGGCAGGTAACCGTTATGGCAAGGGATCTTCGCGAGAGCATAGTCCGGCAGCCGAAAAGCATGCCGGCGTGTGCCTGGTATTTGCGCGCAGCTTTGAGCGGATCTACAGGCAGAATGCCGACAATATCGGGTTACTGACATCCACCAATTTTGCGCTGCTGGCGCAGTTGCGGGCCGGGCACAGCATCACGCTTGAACAGATCCTGCAAGAGCGCGATGTGCTGACTCAGGCCATCCTTCGTAGTGGCGGGCTGCTCGATTATGGCAAACGTCATCTTGCCAGGAGTCGTCCGCAGGCCGCTGCCGCTAGCGACAAGCCGCAGACACTGTTTGAAAAAATCATCGCCCGGCATGTTTTGCGCACGGAACAGACCGGCACCGACCTGACGCCGGGCACAGGCATCTTTCTGCGCGCCGACTGGCGTTTTATCCACGAGTATTACACCGGCATGGCGGCGCATATGCTGTACCAGAGCTATGCCGCGCCGCTGCATTTGTTTGATACGGAAAAAGTCATTGCCTTCGAGGATCACACTTCCTATATGCACGAGAGCCCCGCGCATCTGCGTCAGGGTCTGGTGCCAAACATGCTGCGCATGTGCCAGGCACATCGCGATTTTGTGAAGGCAACCGGCCTGCGCTGGCATCGTACACTGACCGAGAATGAAGCTCTGCACGATGACGGCAGCAACGTGGCAGGTATTTCACATGCAATGATGGCCGAACATTATGCACTTCCCGGGCAGGTGGTGGTCGGAACCGACTCGCATACCCCGCATAGCGGAGCCCTGGGCTGTGTCGCCTTCGGGGTAGGCACGACCGATATGGCCAATGCCTTTATGACCGGCGCTGTACGCATCACGGTGCCACCCGGTATTTTGGTTCGGCTGCAGGGCACGCTGCCGGCAGGCGTGGTGGCCAAGGACATCGTCCTGCATCTGCTGGCGCTGCCGCAGATACGCGCCGGCAAGGGGGTTGGCAGGGTGTTCGAGTTTACCGGCGAAGTCATCGACTGTCTGTCTGTGGATGAACGGGCGACGCTGACCAATATGTGTGCGGAGCTGGGTGGCTTTACCGGCATTGTTGCCCCCGACGCCCGAACAGTGCAGTTTCTAAGGGAACGCCGGGGCGTGGATTTTGAACTGGCCGACTGGATGCATAGCGACCCGGGCGCCAGCTATGAACAGCAGATTACGGTGGATTGTTCAGCGCTGGATGTACTGGTGGCTGCACCTGGTGACCCGGGCAATGGGCGGGCTGTGGGGGCGTTAGAAGACACCGTGGCCATTGACATTGCCTATGGCGGCTCCTGTACGGCCGGCAAGCGCGAAGATTTCGATCAGTATCACGCCGTATTGGCCTGGGGTTTGCAACAAGGCTTGCAAGTTGCGCCACATGTGCAATTGTATTTGCAGTACGGCACCACGGCGGTTCGCGACTATTGCGTGCAAAAAGGCTATGACCAGGTGTTTGAACGCATGGGCGCAAAAATATTGCAACCGTCTTGCGGGGCCTGCGCCAACTGCGGGCCTGGTTCGTCGATCGACGCCGACCAGACCACCATCAGCGCGATCAACCGCAATTTTCCGGGACGCTCCGGGCCGGGCAAAGTGTGGCTGGGTAGCCCGGCCACGGTCATGGCCAGCGCGCTGGCAGGCCATATCTGTTCGTTTTCCCAGTTGCAAAAGCAGACAACGACAGGGCGGATCCAGGCTTAGGTGATTTTGCTGCAACAGGCGCCGACACGTCTTGCAGCAACGCCGCTATGGCCTGCACCGGTACGGTCTACAGAAAAGTATGCGCCTCGATCAATGCCGCTGCGATTTGTCCGATTCGGCGTTGGGTCTGCATGGCCTTTTTTCGCAGCATCCGATAGGCCTGGTCTTCGTCCACCCCATGCATTTTCATCAGAATGCCTTTGGCTTTTTCAACATCCTGGCGTTCGGCAAGCCGTCGCCTGGTGTCATTGAGCTCGAGCCGGCGCGAGCGTTCGAGCGCGAAACGTTCAATGGCCACGTCCAGCAACGAGAGCAGACGGGCCGAAGGGACGTCACCCACGACATAGGCGGCAACACCCGCCCTGATTGAGGCCTGCATGAAGCTGCGATCGTTGTCATTGGTAAACATGACTACCGGCAGTGCGCTGTCATGCGAGCGTATGCAGAGCCCTTCCAGCGTATCGCGACACGAGGCATCCGAGCTGACCAGCACGACATCGGGTTTGATGCCGGCCAGCGCCGCAGCAAAATCGGCCAGCGGCGATATTTCAGCCACCACGTGAATGCCGGCAGCCTGCAGTTTGTCACGCAGGGCATCGTTTTGTTCATCGCGGATCAACATCACATTCAGCATTTTCTTTCCTCTTGATTCAGATAAAGCAAAAGGCGTGCCGCTTTTTGCCGATTGCATTCGCAAGCGATGCCCATTTTGAGTGCGTCCTGCTCCCGGCGCTGTGGCGGATTGGCGGCAACAAGTGGCTCGTGCACCGTTATTGTGCGCTGCGGCATCCATCATGCCCATCCTCGAAGGCGCCAGGGCGGTTGATCTGCCTGGTTGCGGTCAAAAATTCCAGCTGCCGCAGTCTGTCAAGGCTGTCTGCCACTCTGTGGGATGTAAATTGGCATGCAACTTGCTTAAGTTGTCATGAAGGCCAATGGCGGTCGTCATCAATCAATGACACAGCATTCAGGACAACGGCGTCCTGCAGGTACGTTTTCAAAACGTATCCGCAGGGCGCTTTTTATTTTGGGGTAATGATGAACAGTCGGAAGAAAACGGGCGCAACAGGCAAATCGGACGAGATACGGGCTCGCAGTTGTGCTGCACAGGATGCAATTGCACCGGGCAGCGTGTATCGGCGGCAATGGATGCTGTCGGTGGCGAGGTCGGCAGCAGGCATTGGTGCACTTGGCCTGGCAGATCCCTTTTTGCGCAGCGGCGCCTGGGCCGCCGGCTCGGACGCGCCGGAAAAGACCGAGGTCAAGATCGGCTTCATTCCGCTGACCGACTGCGCATCGGTCATCATGGCGGCCGAGCTGGGCATCGACAAAAAATACGGGATAAAGATTATCCCGAGCAAGGAAGCGTCCTGGGCCGCCGTGCGCGACAAACTGATCAATGGCAATCTGGATTGTGCGCACGCATTGTACGGCATGATTTACGGCCTGCAGGTGGGGATCGGCGGTCCGCAAACCGACATGGCCGTGCTCATGGGGCTCAATCAGAACGGGCAGGGCATTACGCTTGCCAAGGGATTGCACGAGCGCGGCGTAACGGACGGGACGTCATTGAAAAAAGCAATGGCAACGCTGGATCGGCAACTGACCTTCGCGCAAACCTTTCCCACCAGCACGCATGCCATGTGGCTTTATTATTGGCTGGCTGCGCATGAAATTCATCCATTCAACGATGTTCGTGTCATTACCGTGCCACCCCCGCAAATGGTGGCCAATATGATGATCGGCAATATGGACGGGTACTGCGTAGGCGAACCTTGGAACGCGCGGGCGGTGATCGATAAAATTGGCTTCACGGCAGTGACCTCACAGGAAATCTGGCCGGACCACCCGGAAAAAGTGCTGGGCACAACGGCCAGGTTTGCAGACCAGTATCCCAATACCGCCCGGGCCGTGACGGCAGCGATTCTTGAAGCCGGCCGGTGGATCGACAGCTCGCCGGCCAATATCGAGCAAACAGCCAAGGTGATTGCTGCCAAGTCCTATGTCAACACACAGGCCGACGTGATTATTGGCCGCATGCTGGGCAAGTACGACAACGGAATCGGTACGGTTGCAGACAGCGCGCATCCGATGCGGTTTTATGGCGACGGAGCAGCAACCTTTCCATATCTGAGTGACGGCATGTGGTTCCTGACTCAGCAAAAGCGCTGGGGCCTGCTCAAATCGCATCCCGACTATCAGGCAGCGGCAAAAAAAATCAACCGCATCGACATCTACAAGGCTGCCGCCCAGGCCAGTGGCACGCCTTTGCCTGCCAGCGAAAGCCGGTCTTCGACGCTGATGGATGGCGTCCTTTGGGATGGCAGTGATCCGGTGGCCTATGCCGACGGCTTTGCCGTTCATGTTTAATTGCGGGGGGAACGGATGAACACAGCAACCAAGGCAGTAACCACGCAGCGATGGACAGGACTGCCGGTCATGGCATGGCTGGGTCGACTGGGCTACCCCCTCATCGGACTAATGACAGTTGTCATTGTCTGGGAGATGATCGCAGGAAAAATTCCGGGCATCCCCGCACCGTTGGCTACCTTTCTGGCGGCGGTGACGCTGTTCCAGGATCCGTTTTACCGCAACGGCCCGAACGACGTGGGGATCGGCTGGAACGTGCTGGCTTCGCTGTGGCGCGTCGGAATCGGTTTTGGCCTGGCGGCGCTGGTCGGCATTCCGGCGGGATTCATTATTGGCCGTTATGCGCCGATACGTAAAATGACGGCGCCGGTGATCAGCCTGTTGCGCCCGGTCTCACCGCTGGCCTGGCTGCCGCTGGGACTGCTTATGTTCAGGGCCGCCGAGCCGGCTGCAATCTGGGCCATCTTCATCTGTTCCATCTGGCCGATGATTATCAATACGGCAGACGGCGTGGCGCGGGTGCCTGCCGACTATCTGAACATTGCCAGGGTGCTGAATCTGTCCGAACGCAAGGTGCTGACCAGTATTCTTGTGCCCTCGGTCCTGCCTTATGTGCTGACAGGCGTGCGGTTATCGATTGGTACCGCCTGGCTGGTGATCGTGGCCGCAGAGATGCTGACCGGCGGTACCGGTATCGGCTTCTGGCTCTGGGATGAATGGAACAACCTGAATGTGCAGCACATCATTATTGCCATTTTCATTATCGGCCTGGTCGGGCTGCTGCTTGATGCCACTTTGCTGGCCCTGGCCAGACGCTTTGCCTTTACAGAGGAGTAACGCATGGAAAAATATGTTGCAGTTGAATCGGTCAGTCAGGTTTTCGATACTGCCCACGGGCCGTTCACGGCTTTGAACGACATCAACCTGGCGATCCGCAAGGCAGAGTTTGTCTCGCTGATCGGCCATTCCGGTTGTGGCAAATCCACGCTGCTCAATCTCATTGCCGGCTTGAGCAAACCCAGCAGCGGCGTGCTCATTTGTGATCAGCGTGAAATAGCCGGACCCGGGCCGGATCGGGCCATGGTCTTTCAGAATCATTCGCTGCTGCCGTGGTTCACCTGTTTTCAAAATGTCTATCTGGCAGTGGAGCGCGTGTTCGGCGCCAGCGAAACCAAAGCGCGCCTGCGTGAACGCACGGCGGCGGCCCTGGAACTGGTGGATCTGGCCCATGCCAGCAGCAAGTATCCCCGTGAAATATCAGGGGGAATGAAGCAGCGCGTGGGCATCGCGCGGGCGCTGGCCATCGAACCCAAGGTGTTGCTGATGGACGAGCCTTTTGGCGCGCTGGATGCGCTGACACGCGCCCATTTGCAGGATGCCTTGTTACGTATTGTCAAGCGCACGCAAAGCACCGTTGTGATGGTGACTCACGATGTGGACGAAGCCGTGCTTCTGTCGGACCGGATTGTGATGCTGACCAACGGACCGGCGGCCACGATTGGCCAGATTCTGGCGATCCAGCTGCCTGCGCGTCGTGACCGTGTGGCACTGGCTGCCGATCCACGCTATCTGCAATACCGCGCCGCGGTGATGAAATTTCTGCACCAACGCTATTCGAATCCCGAGCAGGGCACGCGTCTTGCGTTGGTTGAGGCTGAGCAGGCTGCTCAGGAACAGGACAGTGCGGTTGTCGCTTAAGACCCCTGGTCAATCACAAATGAATACAGGCAACATCATGAAAAAACGCAAACTGGTACTGATCGGCAACGGGATGGCTGGTGTTCGCACCATCGAAGAGTTGCTCAAACTGGATGATCAGCTTTATGACATTACCATTATTGGCAGCGAAGCCTATCCCAATTACAACCGGATACTGCTCTCGCCGGTGTTGACGGGTGAACAGACCATCCAGGACATTATCCTGAACGATCAGTCCTGGTATGACAACAATAATATCAATCTATTGATGAACCAGTCGGTCACCACCATCGACCGGATACGCCGGCAGGTGCATACCGCGGACGGCACAGTTGTTCCTTACGACCGGCTGCTGCTGGCCACCGGCTCCAATCCTTTTATTCTGCCGGTGCCAGGCCATGCGCTGGATGGCGTCGTGACGTTTCGTGATATCAACGATGTGAATCTGATGATCGAAGCCGCAGGCGTGCGGCGCCATGCGGTGGTGATTGGCGGTGGCCTGCTGGGGCTGGAAGCGGCCAATGGCCTGGCCGTGCGTGGCATGACTGTCACGGTGGTGCATCTGGGCGACACGCTGCTGGATCGTCAGCTTGATGAGCAGGCCGCCAACATGTTGCGCACCAGTCTGCAAACGCGTGGCCTGCAATTTTTGATGGCGCATCAGACCAGTGAGATCGTGGATGATGGCAATGGGCGCGTCGGGGCGATCCGTTTTGCCAACGGTCACCAGATGCCCGCCGATCTGGTGGTCATGGCCGTTGGCATTCGTCCCAACGTTGCACTGGCTGCCAGCGCTGGGTTGCATGTTGATCGCGGCATTGTGGTTAGCGATACCATGCAGACTTATGATCCGAGTATTTATGCAGTGGGCGAGTGCGTGAGCCATCGCGGCACCGCCTACGGTCTGGTTGCGCCACTCTTTGAACAGGCCAAGGTGGCGGCCAATCATCTGGCCATGTATGGCATCGCCCGTTATGAGGGCAGTGTGACGTCCACCAAATTGAAAGTGACAGGTATCGACGTGTTCTCTGCCGGCGATTTCATGGGTGATGCCAACACCGATTGCATTACGCTGGCCGATCCCGAAGGCGGAATATACAAAAAACTGGTTGTGCACGACAACAAGCTGGTGGGCGCCTGCCTTTATGGTGACACTGCAGATGGTGCGTGGTACTTCCGGTTGATTCGTGAAGGCAGGTCGATTCATGAAATTCGCGACCAGTTGATGTTTGGCGAAGGGGCGGTGGGCGATACCGGGCACGCCGGCGAGAGCAAGGTGGCGGGCATGCCCGATACCGCCGAGGTGTGCGGGTGCAATGGCGTGTGCAAGGGCACCATCGTCAAGGCGATTCGCGAACAGGGCCTGTTTACTGTTGATGACATCAAAAAGCATACGAAGGCTGCCAGTTCTTGCGGGTCATGCACCGGGTTGGTAGAGCAGATTCTGATCAATTGTGTCGGCGGCGCCGCCGATGTAAAGCCGAAATCGGCACGGCCCATTTGTGGCTGTACCGATGTGACACACGGACAGGCGCGCAAGGTGATTGGTCAGCAACATCTGATCACCATGGCAGATGCCATGCATTTCATGGAATGGCGAACGCCTGATGGCTGCGCAACCTGCCGGCCTGCGCTCAATTATTATCTGCTGTCCACCTGGCCGGGCGAGGCCGTCGATGATGGCGCCTCGCGTCTGGTGAACGAACGCATGCATGCCAATATCCAGAAGGATGGCACCTATTCCGTTGTACCCCGCATTTGGGGCGGGGTAACCAATCCTTCAGAGCTCAGAAGGATTGCAGATGTGGCAGATAAATACGCCATTCCCATGGTCAAGGTGACCGGCGGGCAGCGGATTGATTTGCTTGGGGTACGCAAGGAAGATCTGACTGGTGTCTGGAAGGACCTGGACATGCCCTCAGGCCATGCGTATGGCAAGAGCCTGCGTACCGTGAAGACCTGCGTAGGCAGCGAATTCTGCCGCTTTGGCACGCAGGATTCCACCGGCATGGGTATTGCACTTGAAAAAGATCTGGTAGGGATGTGGAGCCCGCACAAAGTAAAACTTGCGGTGTCCGGCTGTCCACGTAACTGTTCCGAATCCGGGATCAAGGATGTGGGCATTATTGCAGTCGACTCGGGCTGGGAAATCTATGTCGGCGGCAACGGTGGCATCAAAACCGAAGTCGCGCAATTTTTTGCCAAGGTCGAAACCCAGGAAGAAGTGCTGCAATATTGCGGCGCTTTTCTACAGCTGTATCGCGAAGAGGCCTATTACCTGGAACGTACCGTCCATTACCTGGCGCGGGTTGGTCTGGAGCATGCAAAAGAACAGGTTATCGGCAATGCCGACAACCGTGCGGCGCTGTATGACCGGCTGCGCTTTGCCTTGTCTTTCGAGCAGGACCCCTGGCAGGACCGTGTAGAGAAACGGATCGCGGCGCCTGAACTTGAAACCCTAAATGTGTGAGGACACGATGAAAGTCTGTGAAAAATGGACGCCTGTGTGCGCCACCAACGAGATCCCGGCACGCGGTGCGCGTGTCATTCGCCGTCACGGCCTTGATGATATCGCCGTGTTTCGTAGCGGCGACGGTGCTGTCTACGCCATCGTCGACAAATGCCCCCACAAAGGCGGCCCCCTGTCTGCAGGACTGGTGCATGGCGCTTCGGTTACCTGCCCACTGCATGGTATGGTCATTGATCTGCCCACCGGACAGGTACAGGCGCCGGACGAGGGATGCGTGAGGACCATTGCCGTGAAAATCGATCAGGGTAGGGTCTGCCTGGATCTGGGTGAAGGACAGTAGTCATGGATACCCCGGTGCCCGTCCAGCTGGTTCAGAATATGACAGATGAGATATGCGTTACTCGTTCGATCTGCTGCTATTGTGGCACCGGCTGCGGCGTGCGTATTCACAGCAAGGGTGAACAGGTGCTGGCAGTGGAGGGTGATATGGATCATCCATCCAACGCGGGACTGCTGTGCAGCAAGGGCATGGCGCTGCCCGGCACGATTCGACGGGATACGACAAGGGTATTGCGCGCGCGCCTGCGTGACAGACAGACGGGCAGATTTCGCCAAATCGATATGTCCGAGGCCTTTGATATTGCGGCAAATGTGATCAGCAGGACCGTACGTGAAGCGGGACCGCAGGCCATGGGCTTTTATTTGTCGGGCCAGTTGCTTACCGAAGATTACGCCATCTTCAACAAAATGGCCCGTGTCTTGGTGGGAACCAATAACATCGACACCAACTCGCGGTTGTGCATGTCCAGCGCCGTGACCGGATACAAAATGACGCTTGGCGCCGATGCGCCACCGGCAAGCTATGAGGACATTGCGCTGGCCGATACAGTCCTGATTGCCGGTTCGAATATGGCCTATGCGCATCCGGTGTTGTTTCGGCGGCTGATGCTGGCACGGCAGGCGCGCCCGCATATGAAGATTATTGTGATCGACCCGCGCAATACGGACACGGCGCAGGCGGCCGATCTGCACCTGGCCGTGACGCCGGGGGCAGACGTGGCGCTGTTTCACGCAATGCTCAACGTCATGGTCTGGGAAAACCTGATCGACGGCGACTATATTGCGCGCTACACGGAAGGTTTTCCCGCGCTGAAGAATCGCATTCGGGAATTTACACCCGCGGCAGCCGAGGACGTGTGCGGCGTTGCTGCCGCCGATATTGTGACAGCGGCCAGATGGTTTGCTCAAAGCGCCGCGACGCTGTCGTTGTACACCATGGGCCTGAACCAGTCCAGCAGTGGTACGGCCAAGAACATGTCGTTGATTCACTTGCATCTGGCTACCGGTCATATCGGTCGGCCAGGTACTGGCCCATTTTCGCTGACCGGTCAGCCCAATGCCATGGGAGGGCGTGAAGCCGGCGCCATGGCAACCCTTTTGCCAGGGCATCGTGACCCGGCTAATGCGACGCATCGCCAGGAGGTTGCCGCCTTGTGGGGGACAGATAGTTTACCGGAGGCGCCAGGATATCCGGCCATAGCCATGTTTGATGCGTTGCTGGATAAACGTATTCGGGTACTGTGGATCGCGGCCACGAACCCGGCACAGTCACTGCCTGACCAAGCCAGGGTTCGCAAGGCAATGCAGAACGCAGACTTTGTGATTGTGCAGGAAGCGTATGCCGATTCGGAAACGCTGGCCTACGCCGATCTGATTTTGCCGGCCGCGACCTGGCCTGAAAAGGAAGGCACGGTCACCAATTCGGAGCGCCGGATCAGTCGTGTACGGGCAGCCATTTCGGCGCCGGGCGATGCGCTGGCAGACTGGAAAATTGTGCAACAAGTGGCCCAGCGCGTGGCCCGCCAGATTGCACCGGCCAAGGAGGCCCTGTTCAATTACGCCGACGAAGCGCAGATTTTTGCCGAGCATGCGGCGCTGACTGCCGGTCGCGATCTGGACTACAGCGCTGTCAGCTTTGCCTTGCTGGAGCAACTTGGTCCGGTGCAGTGGCCGTTCTTGCAGTCGGGTACCGCCCGCCTGTATACCGATCACGTCTTTGCAACGGCAAACGGGCGGGCCCGCTTTGCGGATGTAGGCTACGTTGCGCCCGTTGAAAATATCTCGGCGCAGTATCCGCTGCGGCTGACGACAGGGCGCTTGCGTGATCACTGGCATACCATGACCCGGACGGGTTTATCGCAGACACTGATTGGTCACGTGGAAGAGCCCGTGATTCACTTGCACCCGTCCGATATGGCGCGCTATCGCATTGGCAGTCAGGCCCTGGTAACAATCAAATCCCGTCGCGCCCATCTGGTGCTGCCAGCGCAGGCCGACGACACGCTTAAACCCGGTTGTGCCTTTGTGCCGATGCACTGGGGTAGTCGTTTTATGGCCGGAGACGGTATCAACGGGCTTACCCATGGCGCAACTGATCCGGATTCAGGGCAACCTGAGCTCAAGCACTGCGTCGTCGGCGTGGCGCTTTACAAGCCACTATGGCAGGCGGTGGCATGGGTACGCGGCGATGCGGTCGCGCTGCAGCGCAGGCTGTCTGGCTGGCTAAATGAATTTGATTACGCCATTGCCGTACCCGTGGCTACCGGCGACGGAGGGTTGCGCCTGCGATTGGCCGCCAGAGCCGCACCGGTTCGGGCGCGGCTGGAACAGTTGCTGACAGATCTGGGTATCGCCGATACGGACGTGGCATTCGACGATCCTGCGCGAGGCATCTATCGGCGGGTGCGCTGCATCGACGGTCAAGTGGTCGTCTATTGTCTGGCCGGCACAGGCCTGAATGCCGAGGATGCCCTGAACGAATGGGCCGATACTGGTGTACGGCCCGAGCCACTGTTGGCTGTGCTACTAGGAAAATCACAAATGAAGCTACGGGCTCGCATGGTGTGTGCCTGTAATGGCGTGACAGATGCACAGATCGTTGATGGTATTCGCAGCGGTATGGATCTGCCTGCGCTCAAGCAGCATCTCAATTGCGGTACAGGGTGTGGATCCTGTGTTGTACAAATCAATCAAATGATCAACCGGTATGCTGGTACGGAGGCACTATGACAACTATCATAAAGCGGATTTCGACAAACGATGCTGCCACGGGCAAGGTCTGGCTGGTGGGTGCCGGCCCGGGCGATGCTGAACTGCTCACGTTAAAGGCCTATCGGATATTACAAAACGCCGATGTCTGGCTGGTGGACGATCTGATCAGCGAGGATATTCTGGCGCTGGCGCCCACCCATGCCCGTATCGTACCTGTCGGCAAGCGTGGGGGCTGTCCTTCCACGGCGCAAAATTTTATTTTGCGCCTGATGGCGCGCTATGCACGCACAGGGCTGCAGGTGGCCAGGGTCAAGGGGGGCGATCCCTTTATTTTCGGTCGTGGCGGCGAAGAACTGGCATGGCTTGCCGAACAGGGTATTGCCGCCGAAGCGGTCGCAGGCATGACTGCCGGTCTGGCTGCGGCCAGCGCGCTAGGCCTGCCATTGACCCATCGCGCGATTGCGCGCGGCGTCGTTTTTGTGACGGCCCATACCGCTGATGGCGTTGCTCCCGACTGGCGGGCCCTGGCGCAAAGTGGGCTAACGCTGGTTTGTTATATGGGCATGAGTCGAAAGGAACAACTGCAGCAGGATATGTTGCAGGCCGGTTTTGCCGGCGATCTGCCGGTTGCGGTCGTCGAGCGCGTGACCTGTCGGAATGAACGCAGTCTGTTTACCACGCTGCGTGCCATGTCGGCAGACATTAATGCCGCTGGATTAGGCAGTCCTGCATTGCTGATTATCGGCAGGGCGGTGGCGCATCGGGTACAGGTCCGGGC
Source organism: Advenella sp. (assembly GCF_052108595.1). Taxonomy (NCBI): domain Bacteria; kingdom Pseudomonadati; phylum Pseudomonadota; class Betaproteobacteria; order Burkholderiales; family Alcaligenaceae; genus Advenella; species Advenella sp. The sequence goes on along the minus strand of NZ_JBQEAU010000048.1, from coordinate 115 downwards.
ACAAACTGACGGTGTCGCGCAAGGCGTGCCTGATGCGATGACCGTTCACGCGGCATGCCTGTGAATCAGATGCTTGGATATTACCTATTTCACAATAGGGAGTACCCGTATGCCG
>NZ_JBQEAU010000047.1:0-29367 GCF_052108595.1 Advenella sp. | reverse complement strand
CTTGCCCCGTGATACATCGCGCGGCAGCCCCATTGCGGATCGGCCGGGTCTCTAGTGCTTCTAGGCTTGCAGAGCCGCGAGCGTGGCATCCCAGGACTCCTGGATCCGCTGCTGACAAATCTGGGCCGCCAGTTCAGCGTCACCTGCTTTGCAGGCCTGCAGGGAGCGCCGCCAGTGTTCGATAGAGCGCACTCTTCGTTCCCGGGATCGAAATTGCAGCTTCGAATAACGCAGGGTTTGCAACGACAAGGAGGTCACGATCTGGCTTAAGCGCGTATTGTTGGCGTAGCGCGCCGTCAGCAAAGACAGGCGGTAAGTGGTCTCGGCGTAAAGACTGCCATCGGCGGGCGTGTCAATGCACGACGCAAGCTTTTTGATTCCGTGCTCAAGCAGCTTGAGCAATTCAGGATTTTGGGTCACCGCATTCTTTCGCGCCGCCAGAGACAACAGGCTGCTGCGCACTTCGAATATCTCGGCCAGTTCATCGGCGTTCAACTCAGACACACTGGCTCCGCGTCTGGGATTGACGACAACCAGGCCTTCTCGTTCCAGGATCCTTAACGCCTCGCGCACTGGCCCCCGGCTGACTTCATACCGTTCGGCCAGTTCCTGCTCGGGAATATGCGCGCTGTTGGCCATGGAGCCGCTGATGATCTGGTCACCCAGCTGGGCGGCAATCTGCTCTGGCAGCGATAATGTGAGTTGCTTGCGTTCCGCAAAGAGTCGAAATCCGACCGAACTTTCAAAATTATCAAGCGCGTCTTGATCAGTTGGTTTCAAAATAAAATCCTGTTCGCTGGCATGCGTTTGTAGACACGGCGCCCGGCAGAAAATGATTGCAGACGATTCAGCGTATTATAACGCCGTTGTGATAATTCATATAGTTAACAATAGGATTGTCGGGATTATATGATCATTATTCTGTAGCGTCTGAGCCTGCTGTCGCCCTGCTCTATGGGCCATTCATCACAGCATCCGGCTTTTGCGTGCCAGCGAAATATCCATGTCGCGCTGGTCACCTCTTACAAGACATCCTGGCGCAATTGCGGAAATACCTTGGATACTTTATTGAGCAAATAATCTCCGTAAATACCATTGAAGGCATGCACATTTGCCTTGTCCCAGCGCGATGCGCGGTCGTCCGGATCGGGGACGGCGGGCAGCCCTTCGATGGGCTGCATCTGTGCAAAATAATTGGGGTCAAAGAACAGCGGGAAAGACAGCCGGTCGCATCCCGAGGTATTGCGCACGACCCGATGTGCGGTTGATCGATACAAGCCGCCGGTCATGCGTTCCAGCATGTCGCCGATATTGCAAATGAAAGTGCCCGGCACCGGTGCAGCATCAACCCAGCCGTCAGGCGTCTTTACCTGCAAGCCACCGATTTGGTCCTGTAGCAAAATGGTCAATAAACCGTAATCCGTATGTTCGCCTACGCCCCAATGCACGTCCATGTCTTCGGGCACATCCTGGGTCGGATAGTTAAAAATGCGAAACAGAATCAAAGGGTCAGCGGTGTAGCGGCGCTCGAAGTAGTCTGCCGGTAGCGCCAGACTGAGCGCAATACCCCGCATCAGGATATGACCCAGCGCGGTGACCGCTTCCATGTATTGCAAGATGGTTTGGCGCATGCCCGGGATGTCTGGAAATAGGTTGCGCCCATGTACGGGCGTGCCTGCCTGCACCAGCGGATGATCATCGGCCAGCTCGGTACCCAGATAGAGCCCTTCTTTCCAGTCCGGCCTGCCTGAAGTCAATTCACCACCAAGAGGGAAGTAACCACGCCACGCCCGGCCACCCAGCGCCATCCGCCAGCGCATCTTTTCCTGCTCGTCCAGAGAAAAGAACTGGCGACTGAGCGCATCCAGGCGCTGAATCAACGTCGACTCTACGCCGTGTCCGGAAATGTAGAAAAAACCGTGAACACGACAGGCATTGCGAATGTGATCGGCAACCGACTGCAATGCCTGGCGGCTGCTATCGGTTACCAGCGCAGAGACATCAATAATCGGTAGTGCCGCGTGGGCCTCTGGGGTATAAGTCATGGTCTTTATTGAAGGAATGATTGAAGATCTGGCGCCGCCTGGCGGTTTGCGAACGACGGCAATAGCGGGCACAACGGCAATGGCAATGGCAATGGCAATGGCAATGGCAAGAATATTCCAGTTGTCATCTTGCTCGGGCAACCGTTGTCATACTGCCCGGGCAAATGGCGTGCGTATATCGGAGAGAAACTGTGCGGCCCTGGGGTGCTGCGGCCGGTTGAAAAAATCGTCCGGTGTGGCGCGCTCCAGCATTTTGCCTGCATCCATAAACAGAATCCGGTCGGCTACTTCGCGCGCAAATCCCATCTCGTGCGTCACGCATACCATGGTCATGCCGTCTTTAGCCAGATCCCGCATGACCAACAGCACTTCTCCGACCATCTCCGGATCCAGCGAACTGGTCGGCTCATCAAACAGCATCAGTGGCGGCTCCATGGCCAGCGCACGAGCAATGGCAACGCGCTGCTGCTGCCCGCCCGACAGCGCATCGGGCATCGCGTCAGCCTTATGGGCCAGTCCGACCCGGTCCAGCAAGGACAAGGCTTTTTCCCGGGCAGCCGGGGCAGACAGTCCTCGCAGATGCATGGGCGCCAGGGTACAGTTCTCCAGAGCGCTCAGATGAGGAAACAGGTTGAACTGCTGGAAAACAAAACCGATGCCCGAGCGAAAGGCATTCAAATCTATCGATTTATCATGGATATCTTGACCATTGACGCGGATATGGCCCGCCTGGATGGGTTCCAGGCGGTTGATCGTGCGGATCAGGGTCGATTTGCCTGATCCCGACGGGCCGCACACGACAACCACTTCCCCGCGCGCGACGGTTTCCGTGACATCCACCAGGGCATGGTACTTGTCATACCATTTATTCACATTTTCAAATTTAATCATGTTGCTTCCTTGCGGGCAGCGATGGCCGCTTGCTGTTTCCCACGTCGGCGCTCAAGCCAATAGGCAAAACGGGACAGGCCGAAACACAGCAGCAGGTAGGTCAGGCCCAGGACGAGATAAATCTGCGCCGGATACACCATCACCTGGGTATTGATCTGCGAGGTGATAAAAGAGACCTCCGCAAGACCGATGATATAACCCAGGGAGGTTTCCTTGATCGTCGAAATAAACTGGTTGACCAGCGATGGCAGCATATGCCTGATCGCCTGCGGCAATATTACCAGTCGCATGGCTCGAAAATAACCGAAGCCCAACGAACGGGCGCACTCCATCTGGCCCTTGGGCAGACCCTGGATGCCAGCCCGGATAATCTCGGCCAGATAGGCGGCATCGAAAACAACCAAGGCAATAAGCATGGTCCAGAACTGATTGGTTTTTATGCCGGTCACACTGGGCAAAAAGAAATAGGCCCAGAACACCACCATCAACAACGGCGTTCCACGCACCACAAAAACCAGGATACTCACGGGCCAGCGCACCGCCCGCCACGGGCTGATGCGGGCAAACGCCAGAAGAATGCCCAGCGGCATGGCCATGACCAGCGCACAGCTTGCCAGCAGCAAAGTCAGCGCCAGGCCGCCCAGCGGCCCATTCGGATACTGTCCAATCAGAAAGTACAGCCAGTACGTATCGATGACCTCCAGGAATCCGCTCATAGCGCCCTCGGCGGATAACGATGCTGGAACCACGCCGCCAGCGCGGTGATCAGCAGCGACAGACTCAGATAGGCAGAGGTGGCAAAGGCAAAGGATTCAAAACTTCTGAAGCTGGCGCTTTCGACCTGGCCGGCCTGATACATGAGCTCTGCCACGCCGATGACGGTTGCAATACTGGTGTTCTTCCACAAATTCAATGTCTGCGAAATCAACGGAGGCGTAATGACCCGCATGGCCTGTGGCAGGATGACCAGACGCATGGCTGCCAGAAAACTCAGCCCCAGCGCACGTGCCGCTTCCATCTGTACAAATGAAATAGCCCGGATGCCGCTGCGGATGTCTTCAGCCATATAGGCTGCGGTATAAAGCGTAAGTGCAATGACCGCACAGCTGGCTTCGGTGTTGCCGGCATAAAGCCATTGCTTTGCTGCTTCGGGCAGCATCTCGGGCGCACCGAAATACCAGAACAGCATATGCGCCAGCAACGGGATATTACGGATGGTCTCGACATAGGCAAAGCCCAGACCGCGCAGCAACGGCAGCGGCGACAGGCGCAGCAAGGCGATACAGGTGGCCAGTGGCAGCGCGAGCACCAGTGAAATGGCCAGCAATTGTATGGATAACCATAATCCTGCCAGCAGCATTTCGTGGTACCGGCCGCTAAGCAGCATGGAAGCGTCAAACTCGGGCATGGATTGGTCGCGTAGTCATGGAAACAAAAAACGGCGTGAAATCTACTGCGCTGGTCGAGCGCAGCACACGCCGTCGCGTAGCAACAGCAACCGGCCGTTGTTCCGATGCTGTCTTGCGGATATCCAGTCTACTCTTAAATTTTATCGGTTTCGAGTTTAAAACTGCGCGTTGAAAACTGTGATTTGGTATCCGGCCCATACCATTTGAAGAAAATTTTCTCGGCATCGCCAGAGGCTTCAAGTTCACGCAGCGTATCGTCGACCATTTTTTTCAAACTGGCTTCGCCTTTACGCAAGCCGAATGCCAGCGGTTCTTCACTGATGCTTTGCTTGAGCACCACAAAATCCTTCTGCTTGGGCCCCAGCTTGGCGTAGACGCGCAGCAGCGCTGCTTCATCGTCAACATAGCCCACACCCTTGCCTTGTTGCAATGCAAGAAACGCCTGCTGGCTGGTATCGAACGTGACCACGTTCACATCAGGCACCGCTTTGCGGATATTGGGCTCCTGGGTACCGCCACGGATGGTCAGCACTTTCTTGCCTGCCAGTCCGGGCAAGTCCTTGATACCGCTATCGCTGCGCACCAGCGCCTTCTGCCCGGTCACAAAAGTGGTCACGGAAAAATCGATCTGCGCCTCGCGTTCCTTGTTGTGCGTCAGGCCGGCGGCAATAATATCTACGTGCTTTTGCTGCAGTTCCGGAATGCGGGCAGCCACGGCTACCTGCTTGAAGCGGGCCTTGACGCCGATCTTGTCGGCTACCGCCTTGGCAAGATCCACTTCATAGCCAATGAATTCACGGGTTTTGGGGTCTATGAAGGTTGCCGGTTCATCTGTGCCCAGAACACCGACAACCAGTTCGCCGTTTTTCTTAATATCGTCCAGTTGATCAGCCTGGGCGTTGACGGCGCTCAGGCCAATGAGGGTCGCGCCCAGCAAGGGTAAAAGTTTTCTCAGTTTCATGGTGGCAGATTTCCTGATAGTTGGCGTTATGCTCAAGCGTTATTTGGAATGCAGATATTCGTGAAGAAAACTATATCAGCATAACAAAAGCCAATAAAATAACCAATGGTTATATGATAATAATCAGGTTCCATGTCTAGCGTTGGCTATGCGTACTGCCGCAGCGCCATCGGAGCATGGCGCAGTGTCCTTTAGCCCGTCCATAGGCAACCCCAGCAAACGCAAAAAAGTCGCATCCGGACCACAGGCTGCGACTTTTGCTCTACTCCAACAGATACAGCAACTAATACGTCTCCAGATGCAGACGCCCTTTTTCCCTGAGCGTGGCATGCAGTTCGGACCATTGCATGCCGCCGGCAGTGGCCGCTTCCTGCAACGCCTCCAGCACGCCAGACTCCATCCCCTTGACGCCACAGACATAAATATAAGTGTCCTCGTTCTTCAGCAGCGCAAGCAGATCGGGCAGGCGTTCGCGCATCACATCCTGCACATATTTTTTTGGCTGACCTGGCGTGCGCGAAAACGCAAAATTAATATCGATAAAGTCTTTGGGTAACTTGTTGAGCGGTCCGAAATAAGGTAATTCTTCCTTGCAACGGGCACCAAAGAACAGCATGAGCTTGCCGCGTTCGTCGCCCTGCCCTTCCAGGCGCTTGCGCCGGCGCCTCTCGGTCATCGCGCGCATGGGTGCGCTACCCGTTCCGGTGCAGATCATGATGATATTTGCACCAGGGTGGTTCGGCATCAGGAAGGTATGGCCAAAGGGCCCGATGACCTGTACTTTGTCACCCTTCTTCAAATCACATACGTAGTTGGAACAGACGCCCTGGACCGGATTGCCATCATAGTCCTGCACTACCCGTTTGACGGTGATCGATACGTTGTTGTAGCGGGGCCGCTCGCCGTCCCGCGGGCTGGCCAGCGAATATTGACGGGCATGATGCAAACGGTCACCGGCGTCAGTGCCTGGTGGAATAATGCCGATGGACTGGCCCTCCAGCACAGGAAATGGGGCATCGCCAAAATCCAGCACGACATGACGAATGTCGCTATCGGACGAATCATCGGTCAAACGGTAGTTTCCCGACACCGTTGCCGTCACCACGTTGCGCGTGCCATACAAGTTCGTATAGCTGTGCGACGCTGACCAGGGAGGAATCTGCGAGCCGGCGACATAATTGCTGCCCTGGATGGTTACTTGCGCATCCACCTCTGCATCTGCATCAGTCGCGCCGGCATCGGGGACCGCCGGTATATCCGGCACATCCAGCGCCAGCGGCGCCGGCAGCTCGTCCCAGCTGTATTGTTCATCGATTGAATACATTTTTTCTGCGTGCACCGGCTGCCAGTTGTCTATGGCGCCTGTAGGACAGGGCGCCACGCAGGCCATGCAATGGTTACAGACGTCGGGCTTGACGACGTAATTGGTGCCGTCGTGCGTAATCGCATCGATCGGACAGGTCTCCTCGCATGTATTGCAGCGTATACAAATTTCCGGATCAATCAGGTGCTGTTTTTTTATTACCTGGGCTTGTTCGATCGTCGCCATAACAGTCTGCCTCCGAAATCTATTTCCATGTTATTGGATGCCCGTTTTCCGGGCATCCCTGATTAGTTGAATCGCACATACTCAAAATCGACCGGCTGGCGATTGATGCCCATGACAGGCGGCGCGATCCAGTTGGCAAATTTACCCGGCTCGACGACGCGTCCCATCAGAGAAGCGACAAAGGCCCGATCTTCATTTGTCGGCAACCAGTCGCGCTCGCGCCTGACCCATTCGGCCTCGGACATCATCGTGCCGTCAGGAGAAACAAACACGCCCGACAGGGTGCCAATGCTCCGGTTGAATGCCTTGTGCGGTGTCTTCAGGCGAAAGGGAATACCCGCCTTCTCAATCACTTTGTTCCAGCGATTGACCCCACCGACCGAGTCCTTGATATAGTCATCGCGCAACACTTCGTTCAGCGCGTTGAGCATCGGCACAGAACGCTCGACCAGGCGACCATCCTGCACGGCCAGCACGTTGTAGGTGCGATCGTACAATTTATGGTCGTCGTCACGCTTGGTCTCTTCGTAGCGCCCTTTCAATCCAGTATTGTAAAACGTGGCGGCGTTACTGGACTCATCGGCGCCGAACAGGTCAATGGTGACACTGAAATGAAAATTCAGATAGCGTTGAATGGTTTCCAGGTCAATCACGCCGGCCTCGCGAAGGCGCGCGGCATCATCGGTTTTCAATTGGTTCATCACCTCGCAGGTTCGCTGGATGACCCGCGATACGCCCGACTCGCCGACGAACATATGATGCGCCTCTTCGGTCAGCATGAATTTTGTGGTGCGGGCCAGCGGATCAAAGCCGGATTCGGCCAGCGCACACAATTGGAATTTACCGTCGCGGTCCGTGAAATAGGTGAACATGTAAAACGATAGCCAGTCTGGCGTTTTTTCATTGAAGGCAGCCAGAATCCGCGGATTGTCTTCGTCACCGCTATTGCGCTCCAGCAGCGCTTCTGCTTCCTCACGGCCATCACGACCGAAATGCTTGTGCAGCAAGTACACCATGGCCCACAAATGCCGCCCCTCTTCCACGTTGACCTGGAACAGATTGCGCAAGTCATACATGGACGGCGCGGTCAGCCCCAGATAGCGCTGCTGTTCCACCGACGCCGGCTCGGTATCACCCTGGGTCACAATAATGCGACGCAGATTGGCGCGATGCTCACCCGGCACATCCTGCCAAGCCTTCTCGCCTTTGTGTTCACCGAAATTGACCTGACGCTCCGCATCGCGCGGGTTCAGAAAGATGCCCCAGCGATAATCCGGCATCTTCACATAACCAAAGGAAGCCCATCCCTGCGGATCGACGCTGGTCGCGGTACGCAAGTAGACGTCAAAGTCCTGGGAGCCGTCGGGACCCATTTCGTTCCACCATTTGCGATAATTCGGTTGCCAGTGCTCAAGCGCGCGCTGCAGCGTCCTGTCTTCGGACAGGTTCACATTATTGGGGATTTTCTCATTGTAGTTGATGCTCGACATAGTGATCTCCAGTGTCATGGAGCGGGTATATCAATGGGTTACCCTGCTCCTTCATTTTGATGGATATACGCAGCTAGCAGTCAGACGCGATTGGGTCAGACGCGATTGCGGTCAAAGTTCGGTTTTTCGCCCTTGCCATACAATTTGAGGGCGCCCTTTTCACCGACCGCATTGGGCCGGATGAAGATCCAGTTTTGCCAGGCCGTCAGACGGCCGAAAATGCGGGTCCACATATTTTCCGGGCCGTTAAAGCGCAGGTTGGCTTCCATGCCGGTCAACGCATCGGGCGACATGGACACCCGTTCTTCAATGGCAATCCGTACCTCTTCGTCCCAATCAATGTCATCCAGCGCATAGGTAACCAGCCCGGCCTGTTCGGCCTGATCGCCCTCCAGTCCCTGGCCGGCCAGGGACTTGATCGCCTCCAGGCTGGCTTGATCATCATAGAAGCGGCGCGCCAGGCGCGACTGTCGCGTTACCATGGGCAAAAACCCAAAGTTGATTGGACCAACCGTGATATGCGGCGTGCGGTCTTGGTCGTCAGGCAGGGTCAGCATATAGATGCGATCGCAGGCAAGCGCCGGTTCCAGCAACGATCCGGCAAAGCACGAACCCTCATCGACCAGTGCAAAAAGGGAGCGGGACGAGACATCCAGGCGCGCCAGGGTGCGGCGCAACAGACCCAGGGTTTCACGCACGAACCAGTGATCTTTATTGTTCAGCAGGATTTCGTCGCTTTGCAGGACGGCCTCGGGACTGCCGGCCGTTTTGATCAGCCAAAGCCCGCTGTCCAGCTCGTTGGTGCGCATCGATAAAATCGCGTCATCCAGTTCGCGCGCCATTTGCAGTGGCCACCATGTCATGCCGGCCTGCATGATGGCCTCAATGCTCTCGGGCAGCGCCGCGTCGGGGCCCCTCAGAGTGAACGTGGCGAACTTGCCTGCCCGGTCAATATCGACGCTGACATATTTGTAATGCAGGCTGTCGGCGGTTTCGTGTTTTTCAAGCGGCGTCAGCGCCACCCCCTGCAGTCCCGTCGATGAACCTGAACCATGCTGCTGCGCCAACTCCATTGCCCGGGCGTTGATGGTGTCCTGAAACTTGGCAGGCTTGACGACCTCATCAACCAGCTTCCAGTCTTTAGCCCGCTGGCCACGAACACCCTCGACCAGTGTGCAGAAAATATCGGCGTGATCATGGCGGACCTTGCGCTTATCGGTTACCCGTGTCAGGCCGCCCGTACCTGGTAGAACGCCAAGCAACGGGACTTCGGGCAGCGATACCGACGAGGAGCGATCGTCCACCAGATAGATTTCATCACAGGCCAGAGCCAACTCATAGCCGCCACCGGCGCAGGCGCCATTGACAGCGGCAATAAATTTCACCCCCGAATGCTCGCTGGTATCCTCAATGCTGTTGCGCGTCTCATTGGTGAACTTGCAGAAATTGACTTTCCACGCATGGCTGGACAGACCCAGCATGAAAATATTGGCGCCCGAGCAGAATATGCGCTCCTTGCCACTGGATACGATTACGCTGCGCACTTCGGGATGTTCAAAGCGAAGGCGATTGAGTGCATCGTGCAATTCAATATCCACGCCCAGATCATAAGAGTTCAGTTTCAGCTTATAGCCGGGGCGGATGCCGCTATCCTCGTCGATGTCAATCGTCAGGCGCGCAATATTGCCTTCGGTCGTCAATGAGAGGTGCTTGTACTGCGACGGGTTGGTCTGGTAATTGACTTTCAGCTCGCTCATGGCTGTCTCCAATAGAGTCATGCATTTCATTGCATTTTGTTTGTCATTAGAGGCACTATATTGCATGATTCTATAGGTGGTCAAGCCGTTTAACTAGGGACTTACCCTAGGCATTCACGTAGAATCAGGTCAATACTTCGGCTGACTGGCGGGCTGCCTGGACTTTCGCAAACAGTGCATCAAAGGTCTCTTCAAGAGGCTGAAGACTGGTATCCAGATGCACGTCCGCCTTGCTGTAGAAGGCCACCCTGCCCTCCAGAATCAGTTTCAGATCGTGCATGGCTTCCTTGCTGCCGGACATGGGACGGAAATCTCCCTGGGCGATGACGCGGTCCATGTGCTCGCGCGGCGTGGCCTGCAGCCAGACCGTCAGACAATGCTCCAATAGATTATTGTAGGTGGCCGCTTCGGAAACCAGCCCGCCCGGCGTGGCAATCACTACTTCAGGATAAAGCTGGATGGTTTCTTCCAGCGCGCGTCGCTCATAGCGACGGTAGGCCACGGGACCGTACAGCGAATGAATCTCGTTGATGCTGCAACCGGTCGTCTGTTCAATTTCATGGGACAGCTCGATAAACGGATAGCCCAACCGGTCCGCAAGCATGCGGCCCAGCGTAGATTTACCTGCGCCGCGCAGGCCAATCAGGGCAATGCGTGACAGGCGCGAGCCCGGGGTCTTGTCAGCGCCGAACAGTTCAATCAGTCGCAGCCGCACTTTATGCAGGTCCTTCTCGCTGCGGTTCTCCAGCAACTCCCGGATCATCAGCCACTCGGGCGACGAGGTGGTAACGTCGCCGATGAGTTCGGCCAGCGAGCAGGTCAGCGCCTGGGCGACCTGATGCAGCACCAGTATGGTTGCGTTGCCGGTACCCAGCTCAAGATTGGCCATATGGCGCTCGGAAATGCCCGCCAGACTCGCCAGCTTCTTGCGCGTGATCCCCTTGCGCGCTCGCAGTGAGCGGATCCGTTCACCCAACGCCCGCAACAGCGGCGTCTTGTCTTCCATCGGATCTATTTCAAATGAATTTTCCAGCGTCATAGCGTGCCATTTCGTAAATCGGGAGCTAGTGTTTTCCCTAAAGATAGAGCAAAAATCTTGACTGATTTTAACTGCATGCATATCTTATCATCTACATGCAAAATAATGCACGAAAAAAAATCAGGTGTTAAGGAGACTTTCAGCATGCGTGAACATTTCGACACGCTCATCCAGGCAGTAACCCGGCAAATCGCAAACCGTCCGCTGGATGAGACGTTACAGGTCTGGCTCAATAGCCACTACGGTGCGGATAGCCAGTGGTATCGCGACATCAGCGCGGCCTGTATTGAAGGCGTGCAGGATGGCTGGATGTGCAAGCACGAAGCGCAGGGACTCAAATACGGCCGGGTGAGCAAGCCGTCCGAAGCGACCCACGGATTTTCCGTAGATGTGGTGAGCATGCTGGATATCCGCGGTCCCCATCACCGTCATCCCAATGGCGAAATCGATCTGATCATGCCGATCACCCCCGGCGCCCGGTTTGATGGTTGTGATGCCGGCTGGAAGGTCTACGCCCCGGACTCCGCACATTATCCCACCGTCAGCAACGGCGCAGCCCATGTGCTGTATTTGCTGCCGGAAGGAAAAATAGAATTCACGGCGCAACAGCAATGACAGGCCAAAGGACTTCAGATCCTGTCGATAACCAGGCTGCAGCCGTATCGAGATAGCGCAAAGCCGATAAAGACAGCCAATCGATCCACTCGCAGCGCGGCAGTGCCAACAACTTGTAGTGAGCTGGCAATAAGCAGCCAGGCATTTAGCGGAGTTAACCATGCAGACCCCTGAAAACAGCAATCAGTTCAATATTGCCGACTATCTGATGCAAACCAACCAGCACCGTCTGGATCGCCTTGCGTACATCGATAGCAACGGCACATTGACCTATGAGGCGCTTTTTGACAAAGTGCGGCGCCTGACCTCTGTACTGAAAAACCTCGGCGTGCACCGCGAGGAACGGGTGCTGCTGCTGATGAACGATTGCACAGACTGGCCTGTCGCCTTCCTGGGCGCCATTCATGCCGGTATCGTGCCGGTTGCCATCAATACCCTGCTGACACCACAGGACTATAAATACATCATTGAAGACAGTCGCTGCCAGGCCGCGATGGTGTCGGCCGCGCTGCTACCGGTGCTGGCTCAGGCCATGAGCGAAGCAGAGCACGAAATCAAGCATATCCTCGTGTCGCGCCCGCAAGGTGAACTCTCGCATGGCCAGTTGAGCATGGACCAGGTGCTGGCCGCGGCCACGCCCTGTCACCGTCCCTGTAGCACCCAAGCCGACGAACCGGCCTTCTGGCTGTACTCTTCGGGTTCGACCGGCAAGCCTAAAGGCACCATACATAGTCATGCCAACCCCTACTGGACGATTCGCTATTATGCACAGGACCTGCTGCGGCTGACCGAATCGGACCGTATTCTCTCAGCTGCAAAGCTGTTTTTTGCCTACGGGCTGGGCAATGCCCTGACCTTCCCGCTGGGCGTAGGTGCCAGCGTGATTCTGATCGAGGGCCGCCCCACCCCGGAGGCCGTCTTTGAGGCGATGCGCAAACATCAGCCTACTGTATTTTGCGGCGCACCAACCGGTTATGCCGGCATGCTGGCCGCTGCCAATACGCCCACCCGCGACGAGGTGCAATTGCGCATGTGTTCGTCAGCCGGCGAGGCGCTGCCACGGGAGCTTGGCGAGCGCTTCACGGCCCATTTCGGCTGTCATATCATCGATGGCATCGGCTCGACCGAAATGCTGCATATTTTTCTGTCCAACAGGCCCGATGACATCCGCTATGGCACCACAGGAAAACCCGTACCCGGCTATGAACTCGAGCTTCGCGACGAGCAAGGTGCTATCGTCGCAGATGGCGAAATCGGCGATCTGTACATCAAGGGAAAAAGCGCTGCCCTCATGTACTGGAACAACCGGGAAAAGACAAGAGCAACATTTCAGGGGGAGTGGACCAAGAGTGGCGACAAGTATTCGCGCGATGCCGACGGCTATTACACCTATGCGGGTCGCAGCGACGACATGCTGAAGGTGAGCGGACAGTATGTGTCTCCCTTCGAAGTGGAGGCGACGCTCATTGAGCATGAAGCCGTCCTGGAGGCGGCCGTGATCGGCGTTACTGACTCGCAGGGGCTGGTCAAGACCCGCGCCTATGTGGTGCTCAAGGAAACGGCGCCGGCGGCCGACGACACGCTCAGGGATGCGCTCAAGGCCTTTGTCAAATCCCGGCTGGCGCCGCACAAATATCCACGCAGCATTGAATTTCTGGATGAGCTGCCCAAAACGGCAACCGGCAAAATCCAGCGCTTCCGTCTGCGTGAAATGAATCAGCATGAGGTGGCGTAAGTCATCAACCAAAAGGCAGGCATAGCGGGCTATCGCAAGGTATGCCGTGATCCTGGAAATGCGGTACCAGGATCGCGACAAGCGGCGTCGTTCGTGGCAACACAAATAAGCAGTCATCATAAAAAACAGTCGTACATTCAGGAGACAGGACAATGAATAATGTGAGAAAAGCCACGATCGCGACAGCGATCATGCTGGCCGGGGGATTGGGTCAGGCGGCGCAGGCCGAGGTCAAGGTGGGCCTCATGCTGCCAGCCACAGGCACCTATGCGGCGCTTGGCAAGGCGATCGAAAATGGCTTTAAACTGTATGTCGAGGAACAGGGCGGCAAACTGGGCGGCCAGCAGATACAATATTTTGCTGTCGATGACGAATCTGATCCGGCCAAGGCGCCGGAGAACACCAACCGGCTGGTGCAGCGCGACAAGGTCGATGTGCTGGTAGGCACAGTGCATTCCGGGGTGGCCATGGGGATGGCGAAAATCGCTCGTGACAGCGGCGTCATCTACATTATTCCCAACGCCGGTGCAGATATGCTCACCGGGCCGCTGTGTGCCAAAAACATCTTCCGCAGCTCATTCACCAATTGGCAGCCCGCCTATGGCATGGGCATTGTTGCCGCCGAAAAGCAAAAGCATAAAACCGCTGTTACCATCAACTGGAAATACGCCGCCGGCACCGAGGCGGCCGATGGTTTCCGCGAAGGTTTCGAAGCCAAGGGCGGCAAAGTGATCAAAGAGCTCACGCTGCCCTTCCCCAACGTGGAATTCCAATCGCTGCTGACTGAAATCTCCTCATTGAAACCGGATGCCGTCTTTGCTTTCTTTGCTGGTGGCGGTGCCGTCAAATTCGTGAAGGATTACGATGCCTCGGGCCTGCGCAAGACGATCCCGCTCTATGGCCCAGGCTTTTTGACCGACGGCACACTCCAGGCCCAGGGCGATGCAGCCAAGGGCATGCTCACCACCCTGCACTATGCCGATGAACTGGACAATCCGAAAGACAAGGCGTTCCGCAAGCACTACCAGGAAAAGTTCAGCATGGAGCCGGACGTATACGCGGTGCAGGGATACGATGCTGCCCAGTTGCTGGCAGCCGGTTTAAACCACGCCAAGGGTGATATCAAGAACAAGGATTCGGTCATCGAAGGGATGGAACAGGCCAAGGTGGACAGCCCGCGCGGACCGTTCACCATGTCCAAGGCGCACAATCCGGTGCAGAACATCTATCTGCGTGAAGTCGTGGGCAACCACAACAAGAGTCTGGGTGTCGCCGTAGCCAATCTGGAAGATCCGGCCAAAGGCTGCAAGCTGAGCAAGTAAACCGAAAGTGCGTGCGCACGGGCGGATCCGGGCGCACCCACCGATCTTCGGATGACAAATTGATATAAAAACATTTCTGATTCAGTGTCTGAACAGCGTGCAGTACGGGCTGCTGCTGTTTTTGATCGCCAGCGGGCTGACGCTGATTTTCGGCATTATGGGTGTCATCAACCTGGCGCACGGCAGTTTCTTCATGATCGGCGCGTATCTTATATATGCGCTGGGCATGTATATCGATAACTTTGCCGTTGCGCTGGTGCTGGGTATTATTCTGGCTCTGGCCTTCGGTTACTTGCTGGAGTGGGGCTTTTTCAGCTTTCTTTACGAGCGCGAGCATCTGTTGCAAGTGCTGATGACCTACGGGCTGATTCTGGTATTTGAAGCGCTGCGCAGCATTCTGCTGGGCGACGATGTACACGGCGTCAGCCCGCCAGGCTGGCTCGCCGGCTCTATCGCACTTGGCAACGGGCTGAGCTATCCGGTCTACCGACTGTTCATTTCGCTTGTCTGCCTGGTCATTGCAATTGGCATGTACCTGTTGATCAAGCATACCCGCCTGGGCATGAAAATCCGTGCCGGCGCCACCAATCGCGAGATGGTGCAGTCGCTGGGCGTCAACATCTCGGTACTGTACCGCAGCGTATTTGCAGCCGGTGTCGCGCTGGCTATCTTTGCCGGCATGCTCTCGGCCCCAGTGTCATCAGTCTACCCCGGCATGGGCGGCAATGAATTGATTATCTGTTTCGTGGTCGTGGTCATTGGCGGCATCGGCTCCATCAAGGGCGCGCTGGTTGCTGCGCTGCTGATCGGCTTCGTCGACACCTTTGGTAAAGTACTCTGGCCCGAAGGTGCAGGCGCGCTGGTCTATCTGCTTATGGTGCTGGTGCTGCTGTTCAAGCCCCAGGGTCTGTTCAAACAGGGAACCTGACCATGATTACAAAGAACAATCTTTTTTTGTGGATAATCGGTCTGGCCCTGCTGGCACTGCTGCCGCTGCTGCCCGAGCCTATCGGCAGCAAATACCACGGCGATCTGGTCACGAAAATCATGATCCTGAGCATCTTTGCGCTCAGCCTGCAACTGCTGGTGGGCTTCACCGGCCTGGTAAGTCTGGGGCATGCTGCCTTTCTTGGCTTTGCCGCCTATATGGTCGCGACCTTCTCGCCCGAATCGGAAGCGGGCAATGGCTGGCTGCTGATGGCCATTTGCATTGGCGGCGCCGGGCTGCTGGCGCTGCTGATCGGCATGCTGGTCATGCGCAGCTATGGCGTCTATTTCATCATGGTTACGCTGGCCTTCGGACAACTGGTCTACTTCGTTTTTCATGACATCGAAATCTTCGGCGGCTCCGACGGCACCTATATTTATTTCAAACCTGATTTTTCCATTTTGCAGTGGCAGCCCTTTGATCTTGAGTCGGGCAATACTTTTTACTGGTTCACTCTGGCATTGCTTATTATCACAGTCGTCATTCTGCAGCTGATTCTGCGTTCCCGCCTGGGCCATGCCTTTGTCGGCATCAAGCACAACCAGCTACGCATGCGCGCCGCCGGATTCGAATCAACCGCCTACAAGATTGCCAGTTTTGTCATTAGCGGGATGCTGGCAGGCCTGGCCGGGTTCCTGTATGCATGCCAATACGGCTATGTCAATCCGGAACTGTTGTCCTGGCATCAGTCTGGCAATGTATTGCTCATGATCATTCTGGGTGGCCTGGGCAGCCTGGGCGGGGCAATTATTGGCGCCTTCGCTTTTGTGCTGCTGTCAGAATGGTTTACCGCCCTCACCAAGCACTGGCAGTTGCTGTTGGGTGGCTTTATTATTTTCGTGGTCATGCTCATGCCCTATGGCCTGGCTGGCCTGCCCCGGCAACTGCGGGAATGGCGCGCTCGCAGCGCAAACAAGGGAGGCGCAACCCAATGACGACTGCATTACTTGAAGCCAGGAATGTGACCCGAAAATTCGGTGCGCTGCTTGCGGTAAACAACGTATCGCTGCAGTTGTTCGAGGGGGAAATCCTGGCGGTGATCGGCACAAACGGGGCCGGCAAATCGACACTAACCTATCTGCTGTCAGGCGAACTGCCGCTCACCGATGGCCAGGTGTTCTTGCGCGGCAAAGAAATCAGCAAGTGGTCACAGCCGGCAAGATCACAGGCAGGCGTGGGCCGCAGCTATCAGCGCAACAATATTTTTCTGCCACTGAGCGTGCGCGAAAACTGCCGCCTTGCCGCCCAGGCAAAAATCCAGAAACCGTGGCAAGTCTGGACGGCCGCGCAACATTGCCAGCGCAGCCTTGAGATGGCCGACCACGCGCTGGAACAGGCGGGCCTGAGCGAACATGCAGCGAGCGTCGCTGCCAACCTGTCGCACGGGCAGAAACGACAGCTTGAAGTGGCCATGTGCCTGGCCCAGCAACCTGAGGTGCTGCTGCTGGACGAGCCGCTGGCTGGCATGGGGGTCGAAGAGTCCGAACGCATGCTGGCGCTGCTGCACCGGCTGAAAAAGAACCTGGCTATCTTGCTGATCGAACACGACATGGACGCGGTTTTTGCCGTTGCAGATCGTCTGACGGTGATGGTAAACGGCGCGGTGCTCGCTAGCGGACTGCCCCATGACATACGCAACAATACCGCCGTGCAGACCGCCTATCTGGGCGAGAGCGATCACGCAACAGAACACTCGAGCACCCTAGCGATATGACAAATGCAACAATGACAGACGACATCATTCTGGCGCGCGATATCCACGCCTGGTACGGTTCCAGCCACGTGCTGCACGGCATCGACTTTAACCTGCGGCGCGGCGAGACGGTAGGCCTGCTGGGCCGCAACGGCATGGGCAAATCCACACTGATACGAACCCTGTTGGGCCATGTCAAACAACGCAGCGGGCGGATTGAGCTGCAGCGGCAGCAAATGTCCGGCGCCCGCCCCTATCAGGCAGCGCAGTTGGGCATTGCCTACGTACCTGAAGGCCGCGGCATTTTTCCCAACCTGACGGTCCGAGAAAATCTGGTGATGTGCGCTCGCGCCGGCCGCGACGGGAATACCGCATGGGACATCGATCGCAT
Source organism: Advenella sp. (assembly GCF_052108595.1). Taxonomy (NCBI): domain Bacteria; kingdom Pseudomonadati; phylum Pseudomonadota; class Betaproteobacteria; order Burkholderiales; family Alcaligenaceae; genus Advenella; species Advenella sp. The sequence goes on along the minus strand of NZ_JBQEAU010000047.1, from coordinate 11,482 downwards.
ACTGGAGACCTTCCCCCGACTTGCAGAGCGCCTGGACAACATGGGCGACCAGCTCTCCGGTGGCGAACAGCAAATGCTTTCGATTGGCCGGGCGCTGATGACCAATCCGGATGCCATCATTCTGGACGAAGCCACCGAAGGCCTGGCGCCGCTGATTGTGGAAGAAATCTGGCGCGTCATCGGACTCATCCGCACCAGCGGCCTGGCGACCATGGTGGTCGATCGCAATTATCGCAAAGTGATGGATCAGGCGGACCGCCTGGTTGTACTGGAAAAAGGCCGGGTTGTGCTCGAAGGCGACGCCAGGCAGCTGCGCAACGACCCTTCTCAAATCCACCAATATCTGGGCGTCTGACGGTCGTGGCGCCAAGACCCAAAAAGATAACCGCAGCCAGGCCGGTACAAGACTTGCCCGGCATCAACGAGAGAACTGCCAGCTATCGGCGATGAGCCCTGGCCGGATACACAGTCGAAAGAGACAGTATAAAAGGGAGAGAATGATGAACAATACAGACACATTCACATTGGCAACAGGCATGCTGCTTGCCTCCACAGGCGTGGCGCATGCCGCCGGCATCTCTGATGATGTCGTGCGAATCGGTTTTCTAACCGATATCTCGGGGGTCTACGCCGACTATGACGGCCAGGGCGGTGTGCAGGCGATCCGTATGGCAATCCGCGATGCGGGCGGTAGCATCGACGGCAAGAAAATTGAACTGCTTTATGCCGATCATCAGAATAAAGCCGATATTGCAGCCGCCAAATCGCGCGAATGGGTGGATGTGAACAAAGTGGACATTCTGATCGGCGGGACCAATTCTGCGGTCAGCCTGGCCATGGCCAACGTAGCCACTGAAAAGAAAAAACTGTTTATCTCTACTGGCGGCGGCACATCTGCCCTGACCGGCAAGCAATGCTCCCCTTACATTATCCACTACACCTATTCGACCGATGCGCTGGCCAACGGCACAGGCAAGTCTGTGGTCAAAAATGGCGGCAAGGACTGGTTCTTCATTACCACCGACTACGCCTTTGGCCATGCCCTGGAAGCGGCCACGTCCAAGGTGGTCAGGCAAGCCAACGGCACCATCAAAGGCTCGGTCAAGGTGCCGCTAGGCGCTGCCGATTTTTCTTCCTATATATTGCAAGCGCAATCGTCAGGCGCAAAGATCCTGGGGATGGCCAATGCAGGCGGCGACTTTGTGAACGCGGCAAAATCTGCCAACGAATTTGGCTTGAATACCCAGATGAATCTGGTTGGCCTGACGGTACTCATTCCAGACATCCATTCCCTGGGCTTGCAAGTCACCCAGGGGATGTATCTGACCACGCCGTTTTACTGGGATCTGGACGATGACACCCGCAAGTGGACAGCCGAATACAAAAAAATCACTGATCGCATACCGACCTACATTCAGGCAGGCACCTATTCGGCCGTCAGCAATTATCTTGCTGCAGTCGCCGCATTAAAAACCGACGATGCGGATGCAGTCATGAAGCGATTCAAGACCGAGCGCATCAAAGACTTTTTTGCCAAGGACGCCATCGTACGTGCCGATGGCAGACTCACCAATCCGATGTACCTGATGCAGGTAAAAAAACCGGACGAATCCAAAGCCCCCTGGGATTATTACCGGAAAGTTGAAACGCTTTCGCCCGATGATCTTTACGGCAAACTGGAAGACTCCGCCTGCAATCTGGTGCAACAATCTGCAGGAGCGCAATCATGAGTACACCAAAAGTCATTATCACCATTGCCCCTACCGGGGGCATGGCCTACAAAAGCCAGAACCCGAACCTGCCCACGCAACCGCAGGAGATTGCAGACGACGTCTACGACTGCTATAACGCCGGAGCAAGCATTGTGGCGCTGCATGCGCGCAATCCTGATGACGGCGCCACCTGCAATCCCGATATTTATTACGATATGAATACACGCATTCGCGCCAAATGCGACATTATCCTGAATAACTCCACGGGTGGTGGTGTGCACGGCGAGATGATCGGACAGAACGAAAACGGCATGTGGGAGCTGCTCTGGGAAGAACGCATCAAGGGCATGGAGGCCGGCGCCGAAATGTGCACGCTGGACGCCACCACCATTATTGCCAGCTTCGATAACAAGGAAATTCTGATGAACACCGCACCCTCGCGCTGCCGCTTTCTGGCCGACGAGATGAAAAAACGCGGCATCAAACCCGAATGGGAGGTGTTCAGTCCCACGCATATTTTGCAGGATACGGCAACGTTACTTGCGATGGGCGCGGACGAAGAACCGGCCTATGTCAATTTAGTCATGGGTGTGCACCGGGGCTTTCAGAACGCCATGCCCTACTCGCCGAAAAATCTGCAATTCATGGTCGAGTGCCTGCCGCCCGGGACCATCTTCGGCGCCAGCGGCATCGGCCCGGCACAGCTGCCCTGTGCCATCAACTCCTTGCTGCTGGGAGGACACGTACGGGTAGGACTGGAAGACAATCTTTATTACTCGCAAGGCCGGCTGGCCAGCAATATCGAATTGACCGAAAGAATTGTCCGGCTGGTTCGTGAAATGGGCTATGAGCCGGCAACGCCCAAGGAAGCCCGACAAATGCTCAATTTGCCACGACCTGGCGCGCCCGTCAAACCGACATTTGCGCTGTGATCACTGACACAGACGCCGACTGATATCTGGTCGCCGCAGGCCGTTGCACAGCGGGCGCCAGGGCATGCCTGCCCGCCTGCTTCGCGGATATTGCATCACGGACATTGCGTCGCAACATGAAGCTCGCGCGCAGTATTCATGGCGAACGGCCAGTGCAGGCGGCGTGCTGCGATCCCGGACGACAATCAACGCCCCACAACACCGACGGCAACGGAAAGCGGCGCAAGCGGGCTTGTCGGCACGTTTGGGCCATCGAACAATCAGATGCATTATTCAGTTGGTAAAGCGCTCGATGGCCAGCAAATAGGGCGCGGGATTCGCGCGATTAATGAACTCATATTTGAGCACTCGGTATTGCTCCGGCGAAAGTTGCGCGACGAAAGGCTCGAGCACTTTCTTTTCGCTGGCACCCGCCGGATGTCCCCAGTAAATGGTAATCAGCAATAGCCCGCCGGGCGCGAGCAACGTCAAGGCATTCCTGACGGCAGCCAGGGTGCTGGTGGCCTGGGTGGCGCAGGATTTATCGGCGCCAGGCAAGTAGCCCAGGTTAAAAACAATGGCGTTGATCGGTTCCGATAGGTAATCGAGCATGCGGGCATGGCTATCTTGAATCAGGGTGGCACGCGCTCGCAGATTTTCGCAGCCCAGACGCGCCGCCGTGGCGGCCAGCGCCTCGCTCTGGATATCGAAGGCATACACATGGCCTGTATCCCCTACAAGCCGGGCAAGCTGTAGCGTGTCGTGACCATTTCCCATCGTCGCATCGATGACGCGCGCGCCTGCCACCACGTGGCCGGCAAGCAGCGTATGAACAAAGGTAACGGTCTTGAGCAGCGGCATGGCTTGTTTCCTCGCGTTTTGCGCTACGCAGTATCGAGCAACATCGAACCGGGTGGCGCCAGCTCGCGCTGCATCAGCACCGCATCGCCGCCAAACGCCGGATCTGTGCTGCCGGTTGGGATCGCGACAAAGCCCAGTCGCGACCAGTACCCTTGCGCGCCTTCGACCGCGATCAGTATGGCGCGCGACAGGCCTAACTGCTGCCCCTGTCGCATCAGTTGCGACACCAGTTCATTGGCAAGTCCCCGGCCTGCATAGGCAGGTGATACCGCCACATCATGCAGATAAAGCACATCGCAATCGTGTTGCAGCGCAAGCGGACGATTCCAGCAGGGCTGCAGTTCCGAGCGCCAGGGGTAGCCAAGCGCATAGGCGCATAGCGTATCGCCATCGGTAGCCGCCAGTGAAGTCCAGCCAGCCGGGACCGCGCCGATCTTGCTTGCCAGCACCTGAGCGCTTTCCAGCAGCGCCGGTGGATACACGCTGGCCTGCAACGCCAGCATCTGCGGCAGATCATCGACATGCAGCGCCCGCATGCCAATGGACGGCGCCCGGGCCTGGCTACAGTTTTCAGTTGACATCATCATTTATTCGACATAATCAGCAGGCATTGGCCGTGCCGCCTGACACGATTCGTCATGCCCGACCCTACATGGGGTTTGCATCACCGCCCTATTTTTTATCCAGACTTTTCAGAATATCGATCAGATGGCTGTCGCGATAGCGAAGCAGCGATTCAAACGACTTGTCTTGCCTTGCCTGTTGCGTGCCCTGGACCATTCGCTCTCGTAACTCGGGCGTCATGCGCGGATTACCCAAATCATCCATCCAGGTTTCAATGGCCGGTTGCAAGTGATCAATCAGATGCGCCAGCCCTGCCCGGCCGCCAGCCAGGTCAAAAACCATTTGCGGACCGAAGATGGCCCAGCGCAAGCCCGGGCCCTTGCTCATGGCCGCATCGATATCCTGCACGCTGGCCACGTTTTCGTTGACCAAATGCATGACCTCCCGCCACACCGCAGCCTGCAGGCGGTTGGCGATATGCCCGGCGATTTCCTTGTTCAGACGAATCGGATGCTTGCCTACGGCGCGATAAAATTGCAGCGTACGCTCGATGGTGTCTTCAGATGTTTGTTCGCCCCCGACCACTTCCACCAGCGGAATCACATGAGGCGGATTGAATGGATGGCCCAGCACACATCGCTGCGGGTATCGGCACTGCGATTGCATGCGGCTGACCAGTAGACCCGAAGAGCTGGAAGAAATAATGACGTGTTCGGGCAACAGCGCATCCATTTTTGCGAACAGCGATATTTTGAAATCTTCGCGTTCAGGCGCATTCTCCTGCACGAAATCAACGTTTTCCAGCGCCCGCGGCAAATCGGCCTCAAAGCGCAAATTGTCCAGAAATGACTCATTCTTCACTTTGCCCAGTTCACGCAGGGTTTGCCAGGCTGAATCGATCAGCGTCCGGGTATTGGCCTGAACGTCGGGCGCCGGATCCGACACCACCACGTGGTAGCCATGAGCAAGAAAAAGGGCAGCCCAGCTGCTGCCTATGGTCCCGGCGCCGATAATGGCGATTGTTTTGATGTTGCGATTATCCATGACTGAATCTGTTATTTGCTTCGTATTTCAATAGTCAGAGTGACCTCGGCGTTGCTGTGCCGGAATCCATCAACGGGCTTATCGGGCAACCGCAGCGAACGATACCGCGTACGCCTGCGGGCTGTACCGTGCAACCGGACAAACGCTACCAGCTGCGTACGCGTCCGGTATCCATGTGTACGAACCCGTCTTTCGGGTAATAGCCAACGCCGCCCAGCGCCAGTTCCTTGGCCGCATCCCGCAATTCATCAAGCGGCACACCCTTCAGACGCAGGTCCATGGCCTGCCCCACCATGTGCAGGCTGCGCTTGGCGACGCCGCCGCCGCGCGTCTTGCGCAGACGTTCGTTGGTATGCGGGTCGCGATAGCCTGAAATGACTTCGATGGCAACATCAGTCTTGAGCGACGCCCTGACTTTGTTGACTAGATCAAACAGCGACGGATCCATATGTCCGACCGCACCAGAATAATGGTCCCGCAAGAAACGGTTCAGCCGTTGCATTGCGGCAGGAATATAGGTATCGCCATTAGCGTAGGCCAGCGTGATTTTCTCATTGGTATGCAGGTGGTCGAGCGAGATTTGCCTGAACCCGCCCTCGCCGATATTGGCGCGGGCGGTATTGGTGCCGATGGAGAACATGGCGCCGGCAACAAGCAGAGAAGATGAGGTTCTTAAAAACTGGCGGCGGTGTAACTGAGGGGGCGTAATCGTCATACCGTACTGGCTCCTGAAAATATTACGAGGCAGGTGGAATGTTACGTGAGGCGGCCATCTTCTTGATGGCATTGTCCAGAATCTTGTCCTGTCCGTAGATGTCGGGGAAAAAGTGAATTTTATTGTTTTTTACTACCACGGTACTATAACCCAATACAACAGGAACAGGCTCCAATACATTGATTGTTTTGGATTTTTTTGCCGCCATGGCCTTTTCGATAGCGCTGGCCGTCCATTTCGGTTGTTTTTCCAACACAAATTGCGCCAGTTTCACCGGTTCTTCCACCCGGATGCAGCCATGGCTCAAATCACGCCGCGTGCGGTCAAACAGCTGCGTGCTGGGGGTGTGATGCAGGTAAATGGCCTCGTTATTGGGAAAAATGAACTTAATATCGCCCAGCGAGTTTTTAGGCCCGGGACGCTGACGGATGCGCGCCTGCCCATTTAACACGGCGTTCAGGTTGGCTGCGCTAACGGTTTGCGACACGCCCGACTGAGTGACAAACTCAAACCCCTGGCTCTGCATATAAGACGGATTCTTGCGCAAACGCGGAATGAGTTCCTTGCGGGAAATGGAGATGGGCACATTCCAGTACGGACTGAACTCAATTTTGCTGACCGCGCCATCGAACAGCGGCGTGCTGGTATTGAAGGATTTGCCGACAATCACTTTCATTTCAATGAGGTTTTCCGCCTTTTGATTGCGGATGTGATAAGCGCGCAGCACGAACTCGGGCACGTTAACGACAATGCGGCGTTCGCCTTCTATCAGCGGTGTCCAGCGTAACCTTTCCATGCTGATCTGGATCTGGCGGATACGGTCAATGGGACGGGTATTCAACTGTTCCAGCGTTCCCTTGCCAATCACCCCATCGGGCTCCAGCCCATGACGTTGCTGAAAGCTTTTCACGCCCGCCATGACCGTGGCGTCGTAGATCGGCCGCGCCGGCGTTCCTTGTGGCAGGTCGCCCAGCAGGACCAGGCGCTCTATCAGTGCGGGCATGCCCGGATAGGGCTGGCCTTCAGTCAGTTTGCCACCAGGTACCGCAGGCAGCGCCTGGTTCATACTCGGTTTTTGCTGTAATTGACGAAATACAGCCAGCGCCTGCATCAGCGAGTTGTACATGGGGATGCTGTCGGTCAGCGCCTTGACCGACGCTTTCAAATTGCCATTGCTGATCGCCGTCGCCAGAAACAGGTCGGCATCTGCATCGGAAAACATCGGCTTGGAGTAGCGGTTTTTGATCAGGGACGGCGAAATGCGACCGTTTTTCAGAAACTTGACATAGGTGCGCATCTGCTTAGTCAGGTCGCGATCAAACTGCGCCGTTTCTTCGGCAGAAGCGGCATAGCTGACCCGCTCCCGTTGCGACTGCAATTGTGCAATATGAAACCAGCGAGGGTCCAGGCCATGTTTGTCTGCCGTTGCCAACAGTTCAAGGGCGTCTTTGGCCTGTTCGATCGGACGCCCGTCTTCAATCCAGCTCACTGCAGGTGCATCGAAGGTCGCGTGGGCAAAGTCTGGCGGGATGGAGATTCCGCTATCCGGAACTGTAAACGGTGCCGCTGCATCACTCTGCGGGGCTTGTGCATGCGCGGTGGTGGCAAGCATGAGCGAAAATGATACTGCAGACAGCATTGTCGAAAACGTCATGATTTTTTCACCTGTCGTTATTTAATGGCCGGCCGGGACACACCTGCGCCCGGCGCTTGCACAGCACCGATAGTCGGGCGTATGACATTGCATTGGCTGCTAGGCAAGGTTACAGATGCGCCTTGAAAAATTCCACTGTGCGCGTACGCGCCAGTTCACTGGCAAAAGGATCATAAGAGCCGCGCTGGTCGCATCCGAAACCGTGGTCTGCATCATAAATGCAGACATCCACGTCGGGCTGGGCGGCACGAATCGCCTCGACATCCGAAGGCGGAATCGATTTGTCTTTTTCACCAAAGTGCATCTGCACCGGACATTGGGGCTTTTCATCGCGCAACTCGGCAATGCCGGCGCCATACCAGCAGGAAGCTGCCGAAAACGCAGCGCTGCGGCAGGCCGCAAACCATGTCAGGGTGCCGCCCCAGCAAAAGCCGACCACACCGATTTTTTTCTGCGTCGACAAGGCCGCTGCCGCTGCCTCGATGTCCTTGAGCGCATCCTCGTAGCTCACTCTGGCTTTGAACGCTTTGCCGCGCTCGACGTCCTGGGCGGTATAGCCCATTTCCACACCCGGCTCGATCCGGTCAAACAACGCCGGTGCAATCACGCGATAACCCTTTGAAGCATAGAAATCACAGACATCGCGAATATGGCTATTGACGCCGAAAATTTCCTGCAGGACCACAATGCCCCGTTCCGCATCTTCGGCACCGGCCGTATAGGCCTGCAGAATGTGCCCGTCTGCCGCTGTCAGTGTAATGGTCATGCGTGTACTCCTTCTGGAAATCAGGTTTTCACAAATCACTTTTCAATTGTCATTGTACCTGCTGCACCGGCATCCTGCCCTGTACCAGCAGTCGGTTATTTCCTATGATGTCACATAAGTGTTCCGAAAGCATCACAATACGTTTCAGTCGTTTCAGTTCTTCATGATAGTAAATCCAGAAACTGCGCGTGATCCCGATCCTGTCCTGCAACACCGGAATAAGCTGTGGATTCTGGCCGGCGAGAAAACACGGCAGAATGGCCAGCCCGTGCCCTTGCAGACAACTGTAATATTGCGCGATGACACTTGTGCTTTTTATAACAGGTTTGGTAAACGGCAGAATGTCCTCAAGATATCGCAACTGGTCGCTGAACAGCAGTTCATCCACATAGCTGATAAAACGATGATGATGCAGATCCGCTTCGGTATTGACCGCACCATAGCGATCAAAGCAGGACTGGGTACCGTATAGCAGCAGCGTGTAGTCGGTGAGTTTGCGGGTGACATAAGGCCCGCGCGCCGGGCGTTCTATGGTGATGGCGATATCGGCTTCGCGACGGGTCAGACTGACAAAGCGAGGAACCGGCAAGACGTCTATGGTCATATCGGGAAACTGGCTTTGGAACTGCGCACACAGGGGCGCGATAATGCACGAACCGAAAGCTTCGGTCGCTGCCACCCGCACATGCCCGGCCGGGCTCTGGCTGACCCCCAGAATCTGTTCCTGCGCATTGTATAAATGCGTCTCCATCTGCTCGGCATGCGCCAGCAATTGCTGGCCCGAACGCGTCAGGGTAAATCCTGAGCTGCGCGATTTGTCGAAAAGCAGCTGCCCCAAGTCCGCTTCAAGATGGCGGATGCGCCGGGTGACGGTGGTGTGCTCCACCCCCAGCCGCGCTGCTGCGGCACTGGCTCTATGTGTTCTGGCCACTTCCAGAAAATAGCGGATATCGTCCCAGTCAGGCATGAGTTGTTGTGTAAAAGTTGTGTAAGGGTTGTGCAAAAATGAACATTAAATGTGCAAATATTCTATTGCAAAATTGATTTATACACATCAAACTGGATACGTTTTGCAAACAAAACGATAAAACTATTAAAAATTTAGGAGACTCCTATGTTGATCAGGAAAACAGTACTGGCAGCAGCGTCATGCATGGCGCTTACTGCCTGGGCCGCCGATACACCCGAAGTAAAAGTAGGTGTGCTTACCGATATGTCGGGCACCTATGCCTCCATGGGCGGCGCCGGCTCGGTTGCGGCAGCGCAGCTTGCCATCGATGAATGCCTTGCGGGTCCGTGCAAGGGAATGAAAATCGAATTGGTGTCTGCCGACAATCAGAACAAGGCCGACGTAGGGGCGGCAAAGGCCCGGGAATGGTTTGACCGTCAAGGCGTCACCGCCATCGCCGATCTGACCAATTCAGCAGTGGCGCTGGCGGTACAGAATGTGGCCAGGGGAAAAAACCGTATCGCGCTGTTCTCGGGACCGGCCACCACTGCCCTGACCAATAAATCCTGCTCTCCGATGGGCTTTCACTGGATGTTCGATACCTATTCCCAATCGGTGGGCGGAGCAAAAGCCACGGTCCAGGCCGGCGGCAAATCCTGGTTTTTCCTGACCGTGGATTACGCATTTGGCCACTCGCTAGAAGCCGATACCGCGAAAATGGTCAAGAAACTGGGCGGCACGGTGGTTGGCCAGGTGCGCCATCCATTGAACAACAGCGACTATGCCTCGTTCCTGTTGCAGGCACAAAGCAGCGGCGCGCAGGTTGTGGCATTGGCCAACGGTGGCCAGGACACGGTTAATGCAGTCAAGCAGGCCAAGGAATTCGGCGTCAGTGGTGGCGACCAGCGCCTGGTGGCCCTGCTGATGTTCCTGTCAGACCTGCGCGCGCTAGGCAACGAGAACGCCCAGGGCCTGACCTACGTGGACGGCTTCTACTGGGACTTTGATGACGGTACCCGCCAGTGGTCCGAACGCTTTGCCAAGGCCTATAAGGGCCTGAAACCCACCATGACCCAGGCCGGCGTGTATTCCAGCGTATTGCATTACCTGAAAGCCGTGGCAGCTGCCGGCACGACAGACGGCGCCAAGGTTGCCGAACACATGCGCAAGCTGCCGATCGAGGATCCGATCATGCATAACGCCTCTATCCGTGCCGATGGCCGGGTTATTCACGATATGTATCTGTATGAAGTCAAAAAACCGGAAGAAAAGAAAGGTGAATGGGATTATTCGAAACTGATCGCCACCATTCCGGCAGCAGAAGCATTTAGCCCCCTTTCCGAATCTACCTGCCCTCTTGTAAAAAATTAAAGGATTGATGTTATGAGTGCCATACCCAATATTCCGCTGCTGATCAACGGAAAAAAAGTCCAGTCTTCGGCCAAGGATTGGCTGGATGTCGTGAACCCGGCAAACCAGGAAGTGGTGGCCCGCGTACCGCTGGCGCCAATCTCGGAAGTGGACGAGGCGGTTGCCAGCGCCAAGGCCGCATTTGCGACCTGGCGCAATACCAGTCAGGGCAACCGCATGCGCGTCATGCTCAAACTGCAGCAACTGGTGCGCGACAACGCAACAAAACTGGCCGAGCTGATCACACTGGAGCATGGCAAAACGCTGCCTGATGCCGAAGGCGAAGTGGGTCGCGGTCTTGAAGTCATAGAACACGCATGCGCTATCGTCAGCCTGCAGATGGGAGAATATGCAGAAAATGCCGGCACCGGAATCGATGTGTATACATTGATTCAGCCACTTGGCGTGTGCGTCGGGATTACCGCGTTCAATTTTCCGGTCATGCTGCCCTGCTTCATGTTCCCCATTGCCGTAGCCTGCGGCAACACATTTGTGCTCAAGCCTTCGGAACAGGATCCCAGCGCATCGCTGTATCTGGCCGAACTGGCGCATGAAGCGGGCCTGCCACCCGGGGTGCTCAATGTTGTGCACGGCGGTCCGGACGTGGCAAACCGACTCTGCGAACATCCGGATGTAAAGGCAGTGTCGTTTATCGGCTCCACGCATGTGGGCACGCAGATTTATCAGCGTGCATCCAATGCAGGCAAACGCTGCCAGGCCATGATGGGGGCCAAGAATCACTGCGTCATCCTGCCTGATGCCGACAAAGAAGTGGCCCTTAACCAGCTGGTCGGCGCCGCTTTCGGTGCGGCTGGTCAGCGCTGCATGGCCACGTCGGTGGCCGTGATGGTGGGTCAAGCCAGGGAATGGATTGACGAATTTGTAGAAAAATCCAG
>NZ_JBQEAU010000046.1:0-29376 GCF_052108595.1 Advenella sp. | reverse complement strand
TTGATATTCAGTGGCCGATTATTCGCGGTTATTATGTCGGCCCCAAAGTGTCTGACGAAGATTACAACTTCTGGCTTGATGCTTTCAAGAAAATGACCGCCGATCCCGGCTTTGCCAAACTGCGCGAACAGCAGGGTCTGTTCCCCCTTGACAAAACCGGTCCCGAGCTGGATGCCTATGTCAAGGAGCGCGTTGCAGCGTACCGCGAACTGGCCGATTCCTTTGGCCTGATGAAAAAATAACAGCACCGTCTGACCCGCTGCCGCCAGCCCTGGCGGGCAGCGGCCGGCGCTGCGGCGCCGTGACCATCTCTGTCTGGAACTACCACCATGAATGATCGCATATTGGGGATTGTATCCCTGGGGCTTGCCATATTCCTGACCGTCTTCGGCTGGAACCTGCATGCACCCGTTTCCTACGAGCCTGTGGGCCCGCGCGCCTTTCCCTTGCTGATTGCACTGGTTATCGGTCTGTGCGGCCTGTGGCTTATCTACAAAAACGAATTTACTGCCCAGGCCAATCCGCCGGGCGCCAACGGTCGCATTTTCCTGATGGTGCTGGTCGCCATGGGTTATGCCTTCCTGTTTCAATGGCTTGGCTTCGTTGTCGCTACCGTGCTCATGACCGTGCTGGTGGGTCGCCTGTTTAGAGGCGCCTGGATCAAGTGCCTGATGGGCGGTGTTGGCATGGGCGTTTTGTTTTTTCTCCTGTTCGATCGCGCGCTTGATGTCGTGCTGCCAACGGGTATTCTGGAGGGCCTGCTATGAGCGGCTTACTCGATCATTTATCTATCGGTTTCGGCGTTGCACTGACCTGGAGTAATCTGCTGATTGCTGCCGTTGGCGCTTTCCTGGGTACGCTGGTGGGCGTGCTCCCTGGCCTGGGGCCCATCAATGGCGTGGCCATGTTGATCCCGCTGGCGTTTGCCATGAACTTTCCGCCCGAATCCGCCCTGATTCTGCTGGCTGCCGTATATGTCGGCGCCGAATATGGCGGTCGGATCACATCGATTCTGCTCAACGTGCCGGGCGAGGCCAGCGCGATCATGACCACGCTTGACGGCTATCCGCTGGCGCGTCAGGGTTTGGCGAACGTCGCGCTGTCGTTGTCTGCCTGGTCTGCCTTCTGCGGTGCAATGGTTTCGGTTGTCGGCATTATGCTGCTGGCGCCATTACTGGCGCGCTGGGCCCTGGCTTTTGGCCCGCCCGAGTACTTTGTCCTGATGATATTCTCGTTCTGCTGCCTGACCAGCCTGCTGGGTAAAAAACCGGTCAAGGGAACGCTTGCGGCCATGCTTGGTCTGGCCATTTCCGTGGTCGGCGTGGATGCCAACTCCGGCGTCTATCGCTATACGTTTGACTCCGTGCATCTGGCAGATGGTGTCGAGTTCGTGGTTGTCGTGATTGCGTTGTTTGCGGTGGCCGAACTGCTTGAAATGCTTGAGAAAGTCATGGGCGGGCAGCGTATGGAGGTCGACTCCTCTGGCCGCAGAATGTTCAATCTGAAGGAGCTGGCCTTTACCTGGTGGAGTGTCGTGCGCAGCGCCTTTGTTGGTTTTTTTGTGGGTGTACTGCCGGGAGCTGGCGCCAGCGTGGCCGCTGCTGTGGCTTACTCACAGGAAAAACGCATTATTGAAGGCAAGGATCCCGATGCCAAGTTCGGCAAGGGCGATATGCGGGGTCTGGTTGCGCCGGAAGCTGCTGCTACCGGCTCTGCCATCGGTTCCTTTGTGCCCATGCTGACCCTGGGGGTGCCAGGATCGGGCACCACGGCGGTGATGATGGGTGCGCTCACGCTGTATAACATTACCCCCGGTCCTGTGCTGTTCGACACCAAGCCGGAGCTGGTGTGGGGGCTGATCGCGTCGCTGTTCATTGCCAACGTCATGCTGTTTGTCATGAACGTACCGATGGTGCGCGTGTTCTCCAAAGTGCTTGCGGTTCCTGGCTGGCTGCTGGTCCCGGGCATTTTATGCATCAGCTTTATCGGTGTATATGCGATTAATGCGGGCAGTTTTGATCTGATGATGGCTGTGATAGTCGGCGTTATCGGCTACTGGCTGCGCAAGATGGAAATCCCCATGGCGCCGCTGGTGCTTGGGGTGGTGCTGGGCGACATGATGGAACAGAACCTACGACGCGCCCTGTCCATTACCAATGGCGACGCCACGATCCTGGTCCAGAGCAATATCTCAATTGGCTTGTGGGTGGCTTCGGTGGCGGTGGTGGTATTGCCTTTACTGTTGCGCAGGTATAGCCGCAAAGGCAAAAAGCTGTTGGCGCAGACTGCAGACGACGGTGAATAAACTGCACTGATCGTTCTTTGTCGCAGTATAAAGAAAGGGGTGCCCTGCGGGGGCCCCTTGTTGTCGTTTGTCGAAAGCAAAGCATGATGGTTGCGGGTTATTTCATACGTCATATGGGTGACGCATTCGGCAACACGGGTCGATCACATTCGTGCGTAGCGCAGCGTGGTTTCCAGCGCCTGCTGCAGCAAAGGGGTGACCCTGGCTGCCTTGGCCTCATCGTAGGCAAAGGGCCGGGACTCCTGCATATAGGCAATTTGGGTCAATTCCAGCTGTACGGCGTGAATGCGCTCGGCCGGGTTGCCGTACTGGCGGGTGATATAACCACCCTTGAAGCGGCCATTGGCCGCAGCGGTAAACTGACCATCCTGTTCGATCTGTTGCGCCAGCACTGCACACAGTTCTGGATGGGCGCTTTGGTTATTGGCAGTGCCGAAATTGAAGTCTGTCAGTTTGCCGGGAAAAAACCGGCTAATCTCGGAACGGATGGAATGGGCTTCCCACAAAACCGCAAACCCGTGTTCCTGCTTGATACGCTGCAGCTCTGTTTGCAGCGCCGCGTGATACGGCTCCCAGAACAACTGCCGACGCCGGATTTTTTCCTGCTCTGACGGTTCGCGCCCCGCCAGATAAAGCGGCTCTTTGTCAAAGGTGTCCACGGGACACAAGCCGGTGGTGTCCTGGCCCGGATACAGATTCTCGTCATCGGGCGGGCGGTTCAGATCAATAATATAGCGCGAATAGACTGGCGTCAGAAAAGAGGCGCCACCATCCCTGGCAAATCCGTAAAGCCGATCCAGATGCCAGTCGGTATCATCCACGAACCCGGCTACTTGCGTGAAGTTCGTGGCAATCTGCGGATCCAGCCTGGTCCCCATGTGGGGAATGGAAATGAGCAGAGGAATAGCGCCTTGCTGCAAGGAAAAAATGGGGTCCGGCATCGTTACTCCGTTTGCTCGTTCATCGCTGTTTCAGAAACCGACGGCCTGACCATCGCGGCGGGAGTCGGACGCTGCGTAATAGCCATGTTCGGCTTTATAAATAAGCTGTGCGGAGCCAAACTCAAGGCTGTCGGCGGCCGCTACTTCAACCCGGTGTCCACGCGCCTTCAGGCTCTGGACTACGGCGTCAGGCGTATGGGCTTCCAGATACACAATAGGACCGTTTTCCACGCGAAAGCGCGGTGCATCGCTCATGGCTTGCGGGTTTTGTGCGAATGCCCCCAGGCGCGCGACCATTTGCGCATGTCCCTGTGCCTGCATGCTGCCGCCCATCACGCCGAATGACATCAGCGGCTTACCCTGGCGGGTGATAAAGCCGGGGATAATGGTGTGCATGGGTTTTTTCTTGGGTCCGACGCAGTTGGCGTGTCCCTGGCGAACATTGAAGCCGCAGCCGCGGTTATGCAACGCAATGCCGGTGCCCGGTACAACCACGCCGGAACCGAAGCCGTGATAATTGGACTGGATGAACGATACCATCGTACCGTCCTGGTCAGCGGCGGTCAGATAAACCGTACCGCCACTGGCAGGCATGCCGGCAGCCGGCGTCGACGCTTTGTCCATATTGATAAGGCGAGCGCGTTCCTTCAGATAGGCAGGCGACAACAGATCTGCCGCAGTCAGCGTCATATGGACAGGGTCGGCAATATGTTCGTGCAGATCGGCAAACGCCAGTTTCATGGCCTCAACGCCCACATGATAAAAATCGGGGCTGTCTACGCCCATGGATTCAAGATCGAATTGATCCAGGATGCCGACGCCCATCAGGGCCGCAATGCCCTGGCCGTTGGGCGGAATCTCGTGCAGCGTCAGATCGCGGAAGTTGGCGCTGATAGGCTCAACCCATTCTGCCGCAGCGCTGTCCAGATCGGCGGCCGTCAGATAGCCTCCGGTCTGCTCGGCAAAGGCAATGATTTTTTCGGCAAGCGCACCGCGGTAGAAGCTTTCGCCGCGGGTTTGGGCAATGTCCTTCAGGGTCGCGGCCTGTTCAGGAAACGTCCACAACTGGCCGGCCTTGGGAAACTGACCCTCAGGCATAAATGCCTGGGCAAAACCGGGCTGGTCCTTGCAGGTCTCGCCCTGCGCAGCCCAGATTCGCGCAATGTTCGGCGAAACCATAAAGCCCTGTTCCGCATAACGGATGGCCGGTTCAAACAGTTCTTCAAAGGGCAGCTTGCCGAATCGTTCCGACAGGGCGCGCCAGCCGGCCACTTGCGTTGGCACGGTTACGGTGCCCCAGCCCTTGCCGGGCATCGTCGGCTGGTCCTTGAACAGGTCATACGTCCATTTTTCGGGAGAGCGGCCACACGCGCTCAATCCGTACAGTTTGCCTTCATGCCAGATTTGCACAAACAGATCGCCGCCAATGCCGTTCATGACCGGTTCCACCACTGTCAGGGCGATCGCGGTAGCCAGCGCACTGTCTACCGCGTTGCCACCACGGTAAAGCATGGACAGCCCGGCCTGCGCGGCCAGCGGTTGCGAAGTGCTGACAGCGTTGCGAGCAAAAACGGGCATTTTTTGTGAGCGGTAGGGGAAGGACCAGTTTAAATCGGACATGGGAAATATTTCACTTCTGTTGGTTGGAGGAGGGCAGCGCTTAAAAGAGAGCCATTTGTGTTATTTCATAATGAACATGATAATCATAGCTTATTATCAAGGCATATCCACCAGGACGCACCGGGGGCCCCGCATTTGCGTGAACGGCCTGGCCACCCTGCCACTCGCGCGCTGCTGGGCGCTCGCTGGTGCCTGGTCTGCGGCAGTTCCTTCGGTGATTTCCCGGACAACAGCCGGTGTGCTCGCCAAGCGGGCAGATAGCATGGATAATAAACATGAACCAGACGCAACCGATATTGGAGACACAATGAGCAATTCAATTTCACAGCAGGGCAGTGACGACATCGCCTTTCACATGCATCCCTATACCAACGCGATCACGCATGCGTCACAGGGGCCATTGGTCATCACCCGCGGTGATGGCATTTATGTGGAAGATGAAAACGGCAAAAAATACATCGAAGCCATGGCCGGGTTGTGGAGCGTTGCTGTCGGTTTCAGTGAGCAGCGATTGGTAGACGCCGCCATGCGCCAGATGCAGACCCTGCCGTTCTATCATTTGTTTACCCACAAAACGCATGAAGCCGCTGTTCGTTTCGCCAAAACGCTGATTGACTTGGCGCCGGTGCCCATGAGCAAGGTGTTCTTTACCAATTCCGGTTCAGAAGCAAATGACACTGTCATGAAACTGCTGTGGTATCGGTCCAATGCACTGGGTCAGCCGAATAAGAAAAAACTTATCGCCCGCCATAAGGGCTATCATGGGGTCACCATCGCATCGGCCAGCCTGACCGGCTTGCCGGGCAATCACAAAGGCTTTGACCTGCCCATTGAGCGCGTATTGCATACGACATGTCCTCACTATTGGCGCGAAGGGCGGGACGGCGAAACCGAAGAGGAATTTGCCACCCGCATGGCGGCAGACCTTGAGGCGCTGATCCAGAAAGAAGGCCCCGACACCATCGCGGCGTTCTTTGCCGAACCGGTCATGGGCGCAGGCGGGGTCATTGTGCCGCCGAAAACCTACTGGGAAAAAATCCAGGCCGTGCTGAACAAATATGACGTGCTGCTGGTGGCCGACGAAGTTATTTGCGGGTTCGGGCGCACCGGCAAAATGTTTGCCAGTGAAACGTACGACATCAAACCCGATGTGATGGTGCTGTCCAAGCAGATTTCTTCTTCCTACCAGCCGCTGTCGGCCATATTGCTCAATAGCCGCATGTTTGATCCGATTGCCGATGAAAGCAACAAGCTGGGCGTGCTGGGGCATGGTTTTACAGCCGGAGGCCATCCGGTGGCGGTTGCCGTGGGTCAGGAAAACGTGAATATCATTCGTGAAAGAAATCTTGTACAAAATGCATCTGTGACAGGAGCACATCTGCAGCAACGGCTTGCCGGGTTGAGCGATCATCCGCTGGTGGGCGAGGTGCGCGGAGTGGGGCTGATCGCGGGCGTAGAGCTTGTGACTGACAAGGCGGCCAAAACTGCATTGGCCAGCCCCGGGCAACTGGGCACCGCCGTAAGCCGCAAGCTACAGGAGCTGGGCGTGATTACGCGCAATATCGGCGATACCCTGGCGTTTTGTCCGCCGTTGATCATTACCGCCGAGCAGGTGGATACCCTGGTCGACGCGGTCACGCAGGCGCTGGATGCCACTCAGCAGTCGCTCAGGTCCTGAACCTGATCCACCCGGGCTGCAAACTTGAAGGTGCGCAGCCAGGCAAACACATTTGAAATATTTCAGATATGTTTGCCCTGTGCAATACAATGATATGCGCCGGTTGGTGGCGGGGGTCGTCGTAGGCGGGGCCTGTCGCTGCATGAGTGATACTGGGAGAAGCAAGGCTTATGTCTGCAGCAACTGCGAATAACAAGAATCCTCTGGTGCGTTTTAAAAGCGTGCGCAAGAGTTACGATGGCAAAAACCAGGTCGTCAGGCACCTGAACCTGGATATTCGGCAAGGGGAGTTTCTGACGCTGCTGGGGCCGTCGGGATCGGGTAAAACCACCACGCTCATGATGCTGGCCGGTTTCGAGGCGCCCACCTCCGGCACCATTGAACTGGCCGGCGAGCAAATAGATAACCTGCCGCCTCACAAACGTAACATTGGCATGGTCTTCCAGAATTACGCCCTGTTTCCGCATATGACGGTTCAGGAAAATGTGGCCTTTCCACTCAAAGTGCGCAAATTCGATGTCGACACCCAGCAACAGAAAGTCAAAACAGCCCTGGCCATGGTGCAACTGGATGGGATGGAAAAGCGGTATCCCGCGCAGTTATCGGGCGGGCAGCAGCAGCGCGTGGCGCTGGCCCGGGCATTGGTTTTTGAGCCAGAACTGGTGCTGATGGATGAACCGCTGGGGGCGCTGGACAAACAGTTGCGCGAACATATGCAACTGGAAATCAAACGCCTGCACGGCGAATTGGGCATCACGGTCGTATATGTGACGCACGATCAGGACGAGGCGTTGACCATGTCGGATCGCGTCGCCGTCTTTCATGACGGCATGGTCCAGCAAATTGGTTCACCCCAGGATATATACGAAACACCCGATACCGCATTTGTCGCCGGCTTCATCGGCGAGAACAACCGTACCCATGGCACCATTACGCAGGCAGGCGTGCATCAGGCAACAGTCAATTTGGACAGCGGGATGCAAATTCAGGGCACACAACAATTGGGGATGAAGGTGGGTGACCGCGTGTCGGTCTCCATTCGTCCCGAACGAATCGCGCTCAATCCAGCGGAAAATTCCACGGATGTGCGCTGCCAGGGCAGGGTTCAGGAAGTCATTTATCTGGGAGATCACGTTCGTGTTCGACTGGTCATCAACGACGATCCTGATTTTGTGGTGAAACAGCCGGTGTCTCAAGTGCGGCAGAAAATAACGGTAGGCGATACAGTGGATCTGGGCTGGAATCACGAGTTTGTGCGGCTTCTGGATCCCATCGAGAAGGCGGCAGCGGTATAACAACCTTTTATGTGGAGAGAGACAAATGAAAAAGAAAACAATCAAAGCTGCAGTGTTATTCACGGCGGCCATGGCCTGTCTGGGGTCGGGCATGGGCGGTGTGTATGCGGCCGATAGCCTGACACTGGTCTCCTTTGGCGGGGATAATAAAACCGCGCAGGAAAAAGCCTATTATGGGCCGTATGAAAAGGCAACGGGCACCAAGATAACGGCTGCTGAATACAATGGCGAGCAGGCCAAGATCAAGGCCATGGTAGATACCAACAGCGTCAGCTGGGATGCGGTGGAAGTGGAAAGCCCTGAACTGGTGCGCGGCTGCGAAGAGGGCCTGTTCGAACCCATCGACTGGGGTGTGATCGGCAACAAGGCCGATTTTATCGAGGCGGCGACCGACAAGGATTGCGGCGTGGGCATGTTTGTGTGGTCCGTCGCGCTTTCCTACGATGGCGACAAATTCAAGGACAATGCCCCCAAAAGCTGGGCCGACTTCTGGGACGTGAAAAAATATCCCGGCAAGCGGGGCTTGCGCAAGGGCGCCAAGTACACACTTGAAATTGCCCTGATGGCCGATGGCGTATCGCCCAAAGAAGTGTACAAAGTGCTGGCTACGCCGGAAGGGGTGGACCGTGCTTTTGCCAAGCTTGATCAACTCAAGCCCAATATCCAGTGGTGGGAATCCGGTGCGCAGCCCGCACAGTATCTGGTGTCCGGCGATGTGGTTATGACCTCTGCCTATAATGGCAGGATCTCCCAGGCGGCCCGCGAAGGTAAAAATCTGAAAGTAGTCTGGGACGGCAGCGTGTACGACCTGGACTATTGGGCGATTCCCAAAGGCAGCGCCAACAAGGCGGAGACAATGAAATTCATCGCCTTTGCCAGCAAGCCAGAAACCCAGAAAGTGTATGCTGAAAATATCGCTTATGGCGCCGTCAATAAAAAGGCAATCGAGCTGATCGACAAGAAATACCTGGCCGATATGCCGACTGCGCCGGACAACGAAAAGAACGCCATTGCACTGGATGTGAACTTCTGGATCGACAACGGTATTTCTCTGGAGCAGCGTTATAACGCCTGGGTTGCCAAATAATGGCTGGTCCACGCAAGGCGCTCTGGCTGGTTGTGCCGCTGCTGCTGTTTCTGCTGCTGACCTTTGTGGCGCCAATCGCTTCTTTTCTGGGAAAAAGCGTGGCCAATCCCGAGGTGGTCACGATTCTGCCGGCCACCGTCAAAACGCTGCACAAGTGGGAACCCGGTACGCCGGTCAATGAGGATATGTACCGTGCCCTGGCCGACGATCTGGCCCGGGCGCGGGCCGAGCAGGCCATGGGGCCGCTAATGCAGCGGCTCAATTTCGAGCGGGCGGGGTTTCGCACGCTGATTGCCAAAACAGCGCGCAGACTACCCTTCAAGATAGATCCGCCAAGTTTCGAGAAAGCGTTCGAAGAGATCGACCCGCGCTGGTCCGATCAGGCTTACTGGGGCATATTAAAAAACAATGCTCGCGCGCAAACGCCATACTATCTTCTGACCGCCCTGGATCTCAGGCAGGCCCCCGACGGCAGCATCGCGGCGGCACCACCGGACCAGGGGATCTTCAAAACCATTTATTTGCGCACCTTCTGGATGGCGGCTGTGGTCACCCTGGTGGCGCTGGTGTTGGCTTATCCGCTGGCCTATCTGCTGGCGCGGTTGCCGGCGCGTATCAGTAATCTACTAATGATTCTGGTATTGCTGCCATTCTGGACCTCACTGCTGGTGCGCACGGCAGCGTGGATCGTGCTATTGCAAAATGGTGGGCTGATCAATGGCCTGCTGATGCAAATCGGGCTGATTGATGCCCCGATGCAACTGGTGTTCAACCGGCTGGGCGTTTATATTGCCATGGTGCATATCATGCTTCCATTCATGATCCTGCCTTTATACAGTGTGATGAAAGGTATTTCGCCCACCTATATGCGTGCGGCGGTGTCGCTGGGCTGTCATCCCTTGCGCAGTTTCTGGGCGGTGTATTTCCCCCAGACCCTGCCAGGCATTGGCGCAGGCTGCCTGCTGGTCTTCATTACGGCTATCGGCTATTACATTACACCCGCACTGCTGGGCGGTCCGAAGGATCAGATGATCAGCTACTTTATTGCCTTCTATACCAATGGCACCATCAACTGGGGCCTGGCCGGCGCATTGGCAGCCATGTTGCTGCTGGCGACATTGATACTGTATGCGGTCTACAGCCGGCTAAGCGGCTCGACCCGACTGGGGGTGGCCTAAGTGACGCAGGAAAATACCATTCGCACGCCTGCCGAACGCATCTGGCGCATGGTGCACTGGCTGCTGGCCATCCTGGTGTTGCTGTTTCTGATTGTGCCGGTGCTGGTCATTGTCCCATTGTCTTTCAACGACAGTTCCTTTCTGGTGTATCCGCTCGATGGCTTTTCCCTGCGCTGGTATGAGAATTTTTTCCAGTCGTCCGAGTGGATGCTGGGCCTGAGAAATACGCTGATCGTCGCTCCGCTGGCGACCGTCATTGCCACGGTATTGGGAACTGCTGCTGCGCTGGCGCTGTATCGGGCGCGTTTTCCCGGTAAAGGGCTATTGCTGGCGCTGCTGATTTCTCCCATGGTCGTACCGGTTGTTATCCTGGGTGTGGCTGCTTATCTGTTTTTCGCGCCAATGGGCCTGGCCAATAATCTGGGCCTGTTGGTGGTCATGCATGCGGTGCTGGGTACGCCCTTTGTGCTGATTACCGTGATGGCTACGCTCGAGGGCTATGATACCAACCTGGGAAGGGCGGCGGCCAGCCTGGGCGCCCCGCCGTTGTATGTGTTTCGTCGGGTCACGCTGCCGCTGATTGCGCCTGGCGTGATCTCGGGGGCGCTGTTCGCCTTTGGCACCTCGTTCGATGAAGTGGTCATGACTCTGTTCATTGCGGGGCCCGACCAGTACACCTTGCCGCGCGTCATGTTCAGCGGCATCCGCGAAAACCTGAATCCAACGATCGCTGCCGCAGCGACATTGCTGATTCTGTTTTCGGTCGCCATGCTGCTGACGCTGGAATGGCTGCGGCGGCGCGCCGAACGGCTGCGTCTGGCGATGCCCCGGGCGTAAACCAACAGCGCGTTGGCGGCAGCATGGGGAGCGCAGGAGTCGCGCATTGAGGGCCAGGCGATTTATGCGGCTGCCCCTTGCGGCGAGTCGGTTGTGTCGGTGCGCTCGTGCCGATGACGGATGCAATATTACAGATGCAATGTGAGTGTTTATCGTCACGCCAGGAGCTGGCCAGGATATGAAGGCAGCGGTACACCGGCCCAGGAAGGTATCACGTGCCTCATTATGTGCCGAATTATGTGCGCCATTAAATACCCCTGAAAGTGCTCTATAAATGCGAAAATAAGATACGTGATAATATCTTAAATAATAATAGCAAAATGCTAACCCGACTTTGAGCGGTGCCCCGGAAATATGACCATAGCGAAATCTGTAAAAACACGGCGGCGAGGCGCCAGGCTTGAGCAGGCCATTATTGAGGTGGCCTGGGACAGGCTGATTGAACACGGGTACGCCTCGCTGACCATGGAAATGGTTGCCAGCGCTGCGCATACCAGCCGTTCGGTGCTCGCGCGGCGCTGGAACAGTAAAGCCGCCCTGGTGCTGGCGGCAATTAAATACCAGCTCTCCAGGCATCCGCCGCAGGTGCCCGATCGGGGCGATGTGCGGGAAGAGCTGCTTGAGTATCTGCAACGTCTTGGCAACTTTGCACCCATCTTCACAACAATCAATGCCTTGCTGTCGAACGACCTGTTTCGCAAGGCATTTGCCACGCCGGAAGAGGTCAGACGGGCGCTGAGTGCGGGCAAGACGGATAATCTGAGCGTGATCCTGGACCGTGCGGTGGCGCGCAACGAAATAGATCCGGACAAGCTGATCCCGCCGGTCAAGACCCTTGTCCGGGACCTGCTGCGTCATCATGTCATGATGCACCGGGCCGCGCCGTCCGAACAATTGCGCGTTGTCTGGGTCGATTCAATTTTTCTTCCGCTGGTGCGACGCGCCTGAACCTGAACCTGAACCCAAGACCATTGGCCTGCATTGTGCCTGGTCGCTAGAACCGATAGGCAACGCCAAGGGCGCCCACAGCTTGCGATTTGCGCCGTACCAGCGGGCTGTCGGCCGCGTCCCCCATGAGCTGGCTGACACCGGCGGTGCCGGTGATGCTCCATGTCTTGGTCAGGTCATAACTGAAGCCAAGTCGCAGGGAAACATCCTTGAATCCGGCCGAAGCCCGGTATTCCGACAAACCGGAGCGGGCTGCCTGTTGCGCACTGATGCCGAAGTAACTGTTCATGTACTTGGCGTTGGCCCAGTTGACCGACAGGCTGGGAATGACTTTAAAGCGCTCCGATACGGAATACGGATAAGAGACGCGCGCATTTGCAGTGAGTCCGCGCTCGCTTTTGGTAATTGCCTGGGTGGCCGATACCGTGAATATGGCACCCCATACATTCGTCGATACGAAAATACGTGCGCCCAGCGCATTGGACAGCTTGCCGATGCCCTCGGGCACGTCGCTTTCGCTATACCCCTCCATCATGTTCACGCCGGCTCCGATAGTCAGTTGCGGGGACTGCCAGATATTTAAGCCCAGACCATCGCCCGAGCGGGCGAAAAAACGCCCGTACTGGGCGTCCACCACGGGAAAGGGCTGCAGCCGATATTCATCGGCCCCTTCATAGCGCGGGGCAATGGCTGCGCCCAGGCCGAGTTTCAGATGATCGTCGTCGGCGGCATGAGCGGCCGCAGCGGTCAGGCTCAATAAAGCCAACAGGATTCTGGACGGTGTTCTGGGGGGTAGGCAGACTTGTGCATATATAGGGGTTGAAACGGCAGGCTTCATGCTGGCTCCAAGGGGATAAAACTCGGGTTTAAGGTTCGTGAAAGAATCTTAAGGAGAAATTTTTGGCTTGTCAAAGTACGCAAATGTATCTTATTTTTTGATAAAACAGACCCAGGTCTGTGCGTTGGTCGGGTCTTGCGCGGCAACTGCTATATAGGAACCTGCTATATATAGAGCCGATAAATTGGAAGATAGAAAGGCGTCAGTGATCTGACTGTGATTGATTGATGGTGGCGCTTGAGCGCAGACACATAGGCGGGTTCACGCAGCAGGCAGAATAGAGAAGGCGCCATAGAGGAA
The DNA here is from genome assembly GCF_052108595.1 of Advenella sp. NCBI lineage: Bacteria > Pseudomonadati > Pseudomonadota > Betaproteobacteria > Burkholderiales > Alcaligenaceae > Advenella > Advenella sp. The sequence goes on along the minus strand of NZ_JBQEAU010000046.1, from coordinate 16,349 downwards.
GGCGGCCAGCCGGGCGGTTCATCGCCAATGGCGGCGCGCACGTTCTCGTTTGCTGTATGCCCAGATTAAACCTGTCACATTCATTTCGGCCGTACTTACGAGACGCGTTTGCCAAAAAAGTTGTTGTTTTTCAAGTAGTAATTGGTCATTTTAAGGTGTTTTTCACTTGCATCCGGTACTCGGATAGGATATATTAGAGGACTTCGTTCGTTTATGGGCGGAGAAACTATTTAAACATATTTCAACCCAGGGTGGCGCACGCAAAACTAACGGGCGCGGCCTGACGGGACCAAAACTGGTTATATGAATAGCATCTGGTGCTTGCTGGCCTGCCTGACGTGCTGATTTACCTTGGTGTTTATTACGAGTAAATCAAAAGCGAAGTGGGTCGAAATACCAGAAATGGCAAACGGGCTGTCGGGAAACCGGCAGTGTATGTAACTAAGTTGGAACAGGAATAATCATGATCCAAATGCAAAGCACGCTAGACGTGGCTGATAACACCGGTGCGCGCCGTATTATGTGCATCAAGGTGTTAGGTGGCTCAAAGCGCCGTTACGCAGCCATCGGTGACATCATCAAAGTGACTGTCAAGGATGCAGCTCCGCGCGGACGCGTCAAAAAAGGCGAAATCTATAATGCGGTCGTCGTACGTACCGCCAAGGGCGTTCGTCGTAAAGACGGTTCGCTAATTCGTTTTGGTGGGAACGCAGCAGTACTGCTGAACGCCAAACTTGAACCTATCGGTACACGTATTTTCGGGCCTGTTACGCGTGAACTGCGTACCGAGCGCTTCATGAAAATCGTGTCACTGGCACCTGAAGTGCTGTAAGGGGCAGATAGATGGAAAACATTCGTAAAGGTGACGAGGTTATCGTCCTTACCGGTCGTGATAAAAAGCGCCGCGGTGTCGTACTGGCCCGTGTTGACGCTAATTACGTCCTGGTCGAAGGCGTGAACGTTGTCAAGAAACACACTAAACCTAATCCGATGAGCAACAATCCCGGCGGCATCATTGACAAAACAATGCCTATCCACGTTTCCAACGTGGCATTGTTCAATCCTGCAACTGGCAAGGGCGATCGTGTAGGCGTCAAAGAAGTGGATGGACGTAACGTCCGTATTTACCGTTCTAACGGCGAAGTCGTTGGCGCGAAAGCGAAAGGGGCGTAATCATGGCTCGTTTGCAAGACTTATACAACAGCAAGATTGCTGGCGAAATGAAGAAACAGTTCGGTTACCAGAGTGACATGGAAGTGCCTCGCATTAGCAAGATCACACTGAACATGGGCGTTTCTGAAGCCGTTGCTGACAAGAAAGTGATCGAACACGCTGTTTCAGACCTGACAAAAATTGCTGGTCAGAAACCTGTGATTACTAAAACCAAAAAGGCGATTGCCGGTTTTAAAATCCGTGAAAACTATCCTATCGGCTGCATGGTGACATTGCGCGGTCAGCGTATGTACGAGTTTCTGGATCGTCTGGTTACGATCGCATTGCCTCGTGTACGCGACTTCCGTGGTATCTCCGGTCGCGCGTTCGATGGTCGTGGTAACTACAACGTCGGGGTGAAAGAGCAAATCATTTTCCCTGAAATTGAATACGACAAAATCGACGCACTGCGTGGCCTGAATATCAGTATCACAACGACAGCTAAGACAGACGAAGAAGCCAAAGCGCTGCTAACAGCCTTCAGCTTCCCGTTTCGTAACTAAGGGGCGATGACGTGGCAAAACTTTCACTCATCAATCGCGATATCAAACGCGCCAAACTGGTTGAGAAATTCGCAGCCAAACGTGCAGCACTGACAGCGATCATTAACGACACATCGAAATCCGACGAAGAGCGCTACGACGCACGTTTGAAATTACAGCAATTACCGCGTAATGCAAACCCAACTCGTATGCGTAACCGTTGCGTAATCACCGGACGCCCACGTGGCGTGTTCAGCAAATTTGGTTTGACCCGTCACAAACTGCGCGAGATGGCAATGCGCGGAGAAGTGCCCGGTATGACCAAGGCTAGCTGGTAGGAGAATAAATTATGAGCATGAGCGATCCAATCGCCGATATGCTGACGCGTATCCGTAACGCGCAGCAAGTCGAGAAAGTCTCGGTATCGATGCCCTCCTCTAAGCTGAAAGTGGCTATTGCCACCGTGCTGAAAGACGAAGGTTATATCGAGAGCTTTGAAATCAAAGGTGAAAAAGCCAAGCCCGAGCTTGAAATTTCACTGAAATACTACGCGGGACGTCCCGTGATCGAACGCATTGACCGCGTATCACGTCCTGGACTGCGCATCTACAAAGGCCGTACTGCCATCCCTCAGGTGATGAACGGTCTGGGTGTAGCCATCGTCTCCACTTCGCGTGGCGTCATGACAGACCGCAAGGCCCGTCATGAAGGCGTGGGCGGCGAAGTTCTGTGTTACGTGGCATAAGGAGAAGAATATGTCACGTATAGCAAAATATCCTGTTGAAGTCCCTAAAGGTGTTGAAGTTAGCATCACGGACAGCAACATTCATGTTAAAGGCCCTTTGGGTGAACTGAACCAGCAACTGGGCGGCGAAGTCGCTCTCAAGCTGGACGACGGCAAAATCTCTTTTACCGTGGCTGATGATTCACGCCATGCAAAAGAAATGTCCGGCACTCTGCGCGCCCTGGTAAACAATATGGTTACCGGCGTCAGCAAGGGTTTCGAACGTCGTCTGAATCTGGTTGGCGTGGGTTACCGTGCCCAGGTTCAGGGAGATTCACTCAAGCTTCAACTTGGTTTCTCGCATGACATCGTGCACCCGCTGCCAAACACCGTGAAAGCCGAATGCCCCACTCAGACCGAAATCGTTCTGAAGAGCTTCGACAAACAGGCTGTTGGCCAGGTTGCCGCGAAAGTCCGCGCCTATCGTCCACCAGAGCCCTACAAAGGCAAAGGTGTTCGTTATGCTGACGAACGCGTCATCATCAAAGAAACCAAGAAGAAATAATAGCGCAGGCAAGGATATATCATGGACAAAAAATTATCCCGTTTGCGTCGTGCAGTGGCGACTCGCCGGAAAATTGCAGAGCTCGGTACATACCGTCTGGCAGTTCACCGTTCGAATCTTCACATTTACGCAAACGTTATTTCGCCGGAAGGCGACAAGGTGTTGTTAACCGCTTCTACGCTCGAGCCCGAAGTCCGCAAGGAACTGGCCGAAGGCAAGAAAAATGGTGGCAACGTTGAGGCAGCCGTCATTGTTGGAAAACGGGTTGCTGAGAAAGCCAAGGCAGCGGGTATCGAGTCTGTAGCATTCGACCGTGCCGGTTTCCGTTACCATGGCCGCGTCAAGGCGCTGGCCGAAGCCGCGCGTGAAGCCGGCCTCAAGATCTAATCGAGGAATTGTCAAATGGCAAAAGCACAAGGCAAGAACGCCCCTGAGCAAGAACGCGATGACGGTTTTCGCGAGAAGATGATTGCGGTCAATCGTGTGACCAAGGTAGTTAAAGGTGGTCGCACAATGAGCTTCGCAGCCCTGACAGTAGTCGGTGATGGCGATGGCCGCATCGGTATGGGTAAAGGTAAAGCACGCGAGGTGCCCGTCGCAGTTCAGAAAGCAATGGAACAGGCCCGTCGTGGCATGGTTCGCGTCGCGCTGAAAGAGGGCACGCTGCATCACACCGTCGTGGGTAAACATGGCGCATCTACCGTTCTGATTTCACCGGCTGCCGAAGGTACCGGAGTGATCGCAGGCGGTCCAATGCGCGCCATCTTCGAAGTGATGGGTGTACGCAACGTGGTTGCCAAGAGCCTGGGCTCCAGCAACCCGTACAACCTGGTACGCGCAACATTGAACGGTCTGAACGCCTGCCTGACACCTTCCGAGGTGGCAGCCAAGCGCGGCAAATCGGTCGAAGAGATTCTGGGGTAAATGATGGCACAGAAGAAGCAAATTAAAGTCACGCTTGTTCGGTCCGTTATCGGCACCAAACAAAGTCACCGCGATACAGTGCGCGGTTTGGGTTTGGGTAAAGTAAACAGCAGCCGCGTGCTGGTGGATACACCGGAAGTTCGTGGGATGATTCGCACAGTCGATTATCTCGTGTCCGTTTCGGAAGCCTGAAGCCTATCGTAAAGGAATAGAGATGTCCGAAATGCAACTCAACTCATTGTCCCCCGCTGAAGGCAGCAAGCACGCCAAACGTCGCGTAGGTCGCGGCATTGGTTCAGGCTTGGGTAAAACAGCCGGTCGTGGACACAAAGGTCAGAAATCACGCTCAGGCGGCTTTCATAAAGTCGGCTTCGAGGGTGGTCAGATGCCCCTGCAACGTCGTTTGCCAAAACGCGGTTTTACGCCTCTGGGTCAGCACCTGTACTCACAAGTACGTTTGTCTGATCTGCAGAAGCTGACTGGCGACGAAGTCGACGTTCAGGTGCTCAAGCAGCAAGGTATTATTGGTCAGCAAGTACGTTATGTGAAAGTCATCAAATCAGGTGACCTTTCCCGTAAAGTATCCCTCAAAGGGCTGACAGCAACAGCCGGTGCCCGCGCAGCGATCGAAGCCGCTGGTGGTTCACTCGCTGAGTAAAAGGGGTCAAAGTGGCTAAAGCACAGGCAGCAGGAAAAGCAGGTAGCGGTAAAAAATACGGCGACCTCAGGCAGCGTCTTGTGTTCCTGATTCTCGCGCTGATCGTGTATCGGCTGGGTACGCATATTCCGGTGCCGGGTATTAATCCCGATGCCATGCGCCAGCTGTTCAATTCGCAATCTGGCGGGATTCTGGGCCTCTTTAACATGTTCTCGGGTGGCGCCCTGTCGCGCTTCTCAGTATTTGCTCTGGGTATCATGCCGTATATTTCGGCATCGATCATCATGCAGCTGGTCAGTTCCGTAGTACCTTCTCTTGAAGCAATCAAGAAAGAAGGGGAGGCTGGCCGCCGCAAGATTACCCAGTACACACGCTACGGCACGGTGTTGCTCGCGCTGGCGCAATCCTTTGGTATTGCCGCCACGCTGCAGGCTCAGCCGGATCTGGTCAATTCACCGGGGGCCATGTTTGTCTTTACGACAGTGGTCACCCTGGTAACCGGAACCATGTTCGTGATGTGGCTTGGAGAGCAAATTACCGAGCGCGGTCTTGGTAACGGTATTTCAATCCTGATTTTTGCAGGTATTGTGGCCGGTCTGCCAACCGCTTTGGCGAGCATGTTTGAGCTGGTCAGTCAGAATCAGATCGGAACGGTGTCTGCACTGTTTATTCTGGTACTGGTGGTAGCGATCACAGCACTGGTGGTGTTTGTTGAGCGTGGTCAGCGCCGTATTACGGTGAACTACGCCAAACGCCAGGTCGGTAACAAGGTTTATGGTGGTCAGAGCTCGCATCTGCCCCTGAAGCTGAATATGGCAGGTGTGATTCCTCCCATCTTCGCTTCGTCCATCATCCTGTTTCCGGCGACCATTGCCAGTTGGTTTTCGCAATCAAGTAACATGCGCTGGTTAAGCGACACGGCAGCTGCGTTGCAGCCTGGTCAGCCCCTGTATGTGACAGTATTCACTGCCTTGATTGTGTTCTTCTGCTTTTTCTATACCGCGCTGGTATTCAACAGCCGGGAAACAGCAGACAATCTGAAGAAGAGCGGCGCATTTGTTCCGGGTATCCGTCCGGGACTGCAGACATCAAAATACATCGACAAAATTTTGATGCGCCTGACACTGGTCGGTGCCATTTACATCACTCTGGTGTGTCTGGTTCCCGAGTTTCTCCGGATGCAGTGGCAGAATGTACCGTTTTATTTTGGCGGCACTTCGCTGTTGATTATCGTGGTGGTAACAATGGACTTCATGGCGCAGGTACAGGCCTATATGATGTCCCACCAGTATGATTCGCTGCTCAAGAAGACAAGTTTTAAGGGTTCGAGCTTACCTATGAGATAGATCATGGCCAAGGATGACGTCATACAAATGCAGGGTGAGGTTGTCGAGAACCTCCCGAACGCAACATTTCGTGTAAAGCTCGAAAACGGACATGTGGTTCTTGGCCACATTTCCGGCAAGATGCGAATGCACTATATTCGGATTCTTCCGGGTGACAAGGTAACCGTGGAACTCACGCCCTATGACCTTTCACGTGCAAGAATCGTCTTCCGCTCTAAATAAGCGGAAACAAAACTAGGAGTCAACCATGAAGGTAATGGCATCGGTAAAAAAGATCTGCCGTCATTGCAAGATCATTAAACGACACGGAGTTGTACGAGTAATTTGTACAGATCCACGTCACAAGCAGCGTCAGGGTTAATCCTGGCGCATCGATTTAACGAGGAACAGACATGGCCCGTATAGCTGGCATTAACATTCCGCCGCATCAGCATGCTGAAATCGGTCTGACCGCTATTTTTGGCATTGGACGCACTCGCTCTCGCAAAATCTGCGAATCAGCCGGTGTGGCCTTTGACAAGAAAGTGAAAGATCTGACAGATGCAGAACTCGAGAAAATCCGTGAACAGATTGGTCTGTTCACAGTCGAGGGTGATTTGCGTCGTGAAGTACAACTTTCGATTAAACGTCTGATTGACCTGGGTACCTACCGTGGTCTGCGTCATAAACGTGGTCTGCCCGTTCGCGGTCAGCGCACACGTACAAACGCACGTACACGCAAGGGCCCACGTCGTTCAGCACAATCACTGAAGAAATAATCGGGGTAGATTATGGCGAAAGCTTCTGGCGGCGCTGCACGCGCACGCAAAAAAATCAGAAAGGTTGTATCGGACGGTATTGCACACGTTCATGCATCTTTCAACAATACAATCATCACAATTACTGACCGTCAAGGCAATGCCTTGTCATGGGCGACGTCGGGTGGCGCGGGCTTTAAAGGCTCACGTAAATCGACGCCTTTTGCAGCGCAGGTTGCAGCCGAGTCAGCGGGCCGTGTAGCATTGGAATATGGTATCAAAACACTGGAAGTACGTATCAAGGGCCCTGGTCCTGGTCGTGAGTCTTCAGTGCGTGCATTGAATGCACTGGGTATCAAAATTTCCAGTATTTCAGACATCACGCCAGTCCCGCATAACGGTTGCCGCCCTCCTAAACGCCGTCGTATTTAATTTAGCAAGGGAAAATAATGGCACGATATACTGGACCAAAATGCAAACTTTCGCGTCGCGAAGGCATTGATCTGTTCCTGAAGAGCGCACGTCGTTCACTCGACTCCAAATGCAAGCTTGACTCCAAACCCGGTCAGCACGGCCGCACCTCTGGTGCCCGTACGTCCGACTACGGCCTGCAACTGCGTGAAAAGCAAAAACTGAAACGTATGTACGGTGTGCTCGAAAAGCAATTCCGTAAATACTTCGCTGAAGCTGAGCGTCGCCGTGGCAACACTGGCGAGACCCTGATTCAGTTGCTCGAATCACGTCTGGATAACGTTGTATACCGTATGGGTTACGGTTCAACACGTGCAGAAGCTCGTCAACTGGTTGCCCATGGTGCAATCGAGTTGAACGGTCACAAGGCAGACATTCCATCAATGCTGGTCAGCAGCGGTGATGTTGTTTCTGTTCGTGAAAAATCCAAAACACAGGCTCGTATCAAAGAGTCTATGGATCTGGCATCCGGCAACGGTCTGCCACAGTGGGTTGAAGTGGACACTACCAAACTGACTGGTACGTTCAAACAGGCGCCGGATCGCGCTGATGTCGCTCGTGATATCAACGAATCCATGGTCGTCGAGCTGTACTCACGTTAATGCATCAAAAAAAACAGGGAACCAATACGGTTTCCTGTTTTTTGCAATGTCAGATTTTATCCTGGTTGTATTTATCTTATCCATCAGCCTTATCGGTGTAACGAGCCGAGGGTATTGAAAAGGACACAGAGTTATGTCTCAAGGTTTTTTGAAACCCCGTTCCATTGAAGTCACACCGGTTACCGAAAACCACGCCAAAGTGGTTATGGAACCGTTTGAACGTGGTTATGGCCACACGCTGGGCAATGCGCTGCGTCGCATTCTGCTGTCTTCAATGACAGGTTTTGCGCCTACTGAAGTGCAAATCACAGGTGTGGTTCATGAGTACTCTACGCTGACAGGCGTGCGTGAAGATGTCGTTGACATCGTTCTGAACCTGAAGGGCATTGTATTCAAGCTGAACAATCGTGAAGAAGTGACCGTTACGCTGCGCAAATCAGGCTCCGGCCCGGTACTGGCCAGCGATATCGATCTGCCTCACGACGTGGAAATTATCAATCCGAATCACGTGATTGCGACGCTGACAGACAACGGCAAGCTCGAGATGCAAATCAAGATCGAGCAGGGTCGTGGTTATGTGGCCGGCAATATGCGCGCACTCACCGACGAGCGTTCGCACACCATCGGCCGCATTCAGATGGACGCCTCTTTCAGCCCCGTTCGCCGCGTCAGCTATGCTGTCGAAAGCGCCCGTGTTGAACAGCGTACCGACCTGGACAAGCTGATTCTGGATATCGAAACAAACGGCGTGATTTCTCCTGAAGAAGCCGTACGTCAGTCTGCCCGTATCCTGATGGATCAGATTTCCGTATTTGCTGCCCTGGAAGGCGCCAGCGATACCTTCGAAACACCGGTTCGCGGCGTACCGCAAATTGATCCGGTCCTGCTGCGTCCTGTTGACGATCTCGAACTGACCGTTCGCTCGGCCAACTGCCTCAAAGCAGAAAATATCTATTACATTGGTGATTTGATCCAGCGTACTGAAAATGAGCTGCTCAAAACACCTAACCTGGGCCGTAAATCCTTGAATGAAATCAAGGAAGTACTGGCTGCACGTGGCCTGACCCTGGGCATGAAGCTGGAAAGCTGGCCGCCACTGGGTCTTGAGCGTCCTTAAGGTTCAATACTGTTGGCTGCAGGCATCAAACCTGCCGCCAGCATGAGCTCTGGCTCATATTTGCTGTAAAATTGCTGATTCCCGCAAGGGGCCAAAAGAACAGGATGGTTTCGGGTATATCATATTGCATATATGGTCTCCCGATTCTGTTCCTATACCAACCGGACCGCCAGTTATGACAGCCGTCATAGCAGGATAGAAGAACCGGTCAAACAGATGGCATAAGCTGTCTTTAACCTAGATTCAAAGGAAATTATTATGCGTCACCGTAGTGGTCTACGTAAGCTGAACCGTACCAGCAGCCATCGCTTGGCGATGTTCCGCAACATGTCTGTATCTCTGATTCAGCACGAAGCGATCAAAACAACATTGCCAAAAGCCAAAGAGCTGCGCCGTGTCATCGAGCCCCTTATCACCATGGCCAAAGAGCCGACCCTGGCTAACAAACGCCTGGCATTTGCCCGTCTGCGCGACCGCGATGCTGTCGTTAAACTGTTTGCCGAAATCGGTCCTCGCTATAAAGAGCGTAACGGTGGTTACACCCGCGTTCTGAAAATGGGCTTCCGTCAGGGCGACAACGCACCAATGGCATTCATGGAACTGGTTGACCGTCCTGAAGTTGCCGACGAAGTGGTTGACGCCGAGTAAGGCTGACACCCGATAGTCGACAGCCGGTGTGCATGCACCGGCGGGCGTCGCAGTATTTCTTTGCCGGGGGTATCACATCACCGGTAGCAAAAAGGCATCTGTTTTGGCAGGTGCCTTTTTTGCGTTGTGTCCACTGTAAGCCCGTGCTGTAAAGGCAACCTGTAAGCACTATTGTACGGTTGGAGCAATTGATCACACTCCTGTCCCTTGATTGCTGAGGTTTGCTATTCTGATTTGATTAATTGAATTTTTGTATTGCTATACAAATGTATTTACATTTGTATATACTATGGGCAAGAGACTATCCGTTACAGGTTTCGATTGGGATGCGGGCAATTGGCCTAAATGTGCGAAGCATGGCCTGTCCAGGATAGAGGTTGAGGAAATATTTGATGGCCTTCCAATGGTCATGGCCGATCCTCACCCTGCCGAGCCAAGGATGCGCGCCATTGGTAAAACGAAATCGGGGCGTTACGTATTCCTGGTTTTTATGATCAGAGTCGTCAATGGTCGCCATTTGATTCGGCCTATCAGTGCTCGCTATATGCATCAGAAGGAGATCACTTTCTATGAGCAACAACACCGAAAAACTTAAGCCTATGCCGTCGCTCAAGAGCGATAAGCAGGCACAAGCGTTTGTCGACACGGCCGATCTGTCGACATATGATCTATCCGGCTTCAGGCCCATGAGCTTCGAAGTGCAAAATAAGACCGCGGCACTGAATCTGCGGTTGCCGCAAAGCCTGCTGGATGCGATTAAAGTGAAGGCTAAAAACAAAGGCATTCCGTATACCCGGTATGTCAGAATGCTGATCGAACACGATCTTACGCGATAGACGCAATTTGCGCAAAAGCGGCGCAATCGACTTCAGCGTAATCGCTGCAATCATCATGTGCCGAGAAACGACGATTTGATAACTCGTACGGTGCCAAAGCGCCTGGTTTATTAAATTTACCGTTCTTTTGCGCCTAACTTATTCTTTCAGATTCATGACACTCGCGCTCGCGCTACAATAAGGCCTGCAAAAATTCCCCCCTTCTTTTCCCCCAACAGGAACGAACAATGCGTGCTTCGTCTGTGTCAGGTCTTGCTGCGCCCGCAGAACGTGACTACCAAAAAAATGCAAGAAAAGCCATCTGGGCTTCATCAATTGGCTATGCCCTGGACGGATTCGATCTGTTGATCCTGGGCTTTATATTATCGGCCGTCAGTGCGGGCCTGGGTCTGACCAGCACCGAAGCCGGCTCGCTGGTGACCTGGACCCTGGTGGGCGCGGTGATCGGTGGCGTCGGTTTTGGCCTGCTTAGCGATATCTATGGCCGGGTCCGGGTCCTGACCTGGACGATCCTCCTGTTTGCGATCTTCACGGGAATGTGCGCCCTGGCGCAGGGCTATTGGGATCTGCTGGTGTACCGCACCATCGCCGGGCTGGGGCTGGGAGGTGAATTTGGCATTGGCATGGCGCTGGCCACCGAAGCCTGTCGCCCTTCGCAGCGTGCTCGCGTCTCTTCATATGTCGGTCTGGGCTGGCAGGCCGGCGTCCTGGCGGCAGCGCTGCTCACGCCGCTATTGCTGCCCATTATCGGTTGGCGCGGCATGTTCGCCGTGGGTGTGTTGCCGGCCATTGTTTCGTTTTTTGTGCGCTCCTACATCGGTGAGCCCGAACACTTCGTCAAATCTGCCCCGGTTGCACGGTCGTTTACGTTTGCGCCACTACGACTGCTGGTGGCCGATGTGGAAACTGTAAGGCGCAGCATCGGGGTGATTATCCTGTGTTCAGTGCAAAACTTCGGTTATTACGGGCTGATGATCTGGATGCCTTCGTACCTGTCCACGCAGTTTGGCTACTCCCTTACCAAATCTGCCAGCTGGACGGCCATGACCGTACTGGGAATGAGCCTGGGCATCTGGTTGTTCGGGCAACTGGCAGACCGCATCGGCCGTCGCCCCAGTTTTCTGCTCTACCAGGTGGGCGCCGTCGTCATGGTTTACGTCTATTCCCAACTCACAACCCCGACCGCGCTGTTGTGGGGCGGAGCGCTGATGGGCGTTTTCGTCAATGGTATGATTGGCGGGTACGGGGCGCTGATTTCCGAGCTGTATCCCCGGGCAGCCAGAGCCACCGCGCAAAATGTGCTGTTCAATATCGGCCGGGCCATCGGCGGATTCGGACCGGTGGTGGTCGGCGCGTTGGCGGCAGCGTATTCCTTTGAAGTGGCCCTGGCGTTACTGGCGTCCCTGTATATACTGGACATTATCGCGACCCTGTTCCTGATTCCTGAACGCAAGGGGATGGAACTGGAGTAATTTCACCTACTCAGGAGTGTTTCCAATGACAACTGACTGCGTGGTCATGTACACCACCGTCCCCGATACGCTGCTGGCAAAACGCATCGCGCATCTACTGGTAGAAGAACATCTGGCTGCCTGTGTGAACTTAAGTCCTGCCGGTCTGTCTATTTATTTGTGGGAAGAGAACGTCGAAGGGACCGAGGAAATCACCCTTACCATCAAGACCTCCAGCCGGGCCAGCCTGCGCTGCCAGGAGCGAATTGTGCAGTTGCACCCCTACGACGTTCCTGAAATTATCATTCTGCCCGTCATTGGCGGGCATGTGCCGTATCTGGACTGGGTGCGGGCACAAACATCGGTATAGAGAGGTCGCGTGTTCACGTCGTCGGATTTGAAGGGCCGCATTATGTGGCTGTTGGGGCTCATGGCCATGCTGTTGCTGCTGGCAGCCCCTGTTGTTCATGCGGAAGAAGAGTTTCTGGATCCGGAACAGGCTTTTGCCTTTTCTGCGCAAATGCAGACGCCGTCAGAGTTGCGCATAGACTATCGCATCGCACCCAAATACTACATGTATCGCGAGCGGTTCGAATTTCATATTAAAGACGATGCGGACAAATCCCAGGCTGCGGCCCAGCTGGGCACACCGGTGCTTCCCAAGGGGGAGGTAAAGTACGACCCGACCTTCGACAAAAACATGGAGGTCTATCATAACCAGGTAAGTATCCGTCTGCCACTGCTCAAGCAGACAACGCCGTTCACAGTGCAGGTGGTGGGACAGGGGTGCGCCGATGCCGGTCTGTGTTATCCCCCCATCACCTATGACATCGCCCTGGAGCCGGCACCCGGTGGCGGCATGAGCATTACTGGTGGCACGCCAGGCGTCAAAAAAGGTGCTGCGCCAGCTGGCGCAGTCAGCACGCCACTTGCAGAAAATAGCGCATCTGGCGCGGCGCAAGGGCAGTCATCTTCCTCTGCCGCTTCTGCCCAGACCGGTAACGCCTCGCTGTTTGATGCCGGCGATACCACTATTGCCCGATGGCTGTCAGAGGCGGGCCTCGCGCGCGTGCTGCTGATCTGCTTTGCGCTGGGCGTGGTGCTCTCGTTTACGCCCTGCGTCCTGCCCATGCTGCCTATCTTGCTGTCGGTTATTGTGGGCGACCAGAAGGCGCGCGGAGGTGTCCCGTCCAAAGGGCGCGGCTTTGCGCTCACGCTCATGTATGTGCTGGGCACGGCCATTGTGTACACCTTGCTGGGCATTGCGGCCGCCTCTGTCGGTTCGGTGCTGGCAGCCTGGATTCAGAACCCCTGGGTGCTCTCGGCGTTCGCGGTGGTGCTCATAATCCTTGCCATTGGCATGTTTGGCGCTTTTACCATACAAGTGCCGGTATCGTTGCAAACCTCACTGAACAGCAAAGTGTCGCGGATGCCTGGTGGGCGCTATGGCGGCGCTTTCGGCATGGGCATGCTGTCGGCACTTATTTGTGGTCCCTGCGTTGCCGCTCCACTGGCCGGTATTCTGCTGTTCATTTCCCAGACCGGCAACCTGGTGCTGGGTGGCCTGGCGCTGTTTGTACTGGCCTGGGGGCAGGGCTTCTCCTTGCTGATCCTTGGCGCCACTTCCGGTGCGCTCATGCCCAAGGCGGGCCCGTGGATGGAAGCAATCAAGTATTTCTGCGGCCTGCTGCTGCTGGCAACGGCGCTGTGGATGCTGATGCCTGTTTTGCCCCTGTGGGCACAAATGCTGGGCTGGGCATTTCTGAGTATGTGTCTGGCAGTGCTGCTGGGCGCCTTCCGCGGTGATACCGGCCCTGTCGCCAGTGCCGGTCCGTTGCGACTCATATTGCGTGCGCTTGGCCTGCTGGCCGCCACGTGGGCATTGCTGTTGCTGGTTGGCCTGGCAACCGGTAGCCGGGATCCGCTCTCTCCCCTCAAAGGGATTGTGCAGGTAAACGGCGCCGCGCAAACCAGCGTTGCCAAAGTGCAGTTCGAAAGGGTGCGGTCACTGGCAGAGCTCGAAGCGCGCATTGCGGCGGCCGGCAAACCGGTCATGCTGGACTTCTACGCAGATTGGTGCATTTCCTGCCACGAAATGGAAAAATTTACCTTTTCAGACAGCCGCGTGGCTACTGCCATGAGCACCATGCTTGTATTGCAGGCCGATGTAACCGGCAACAATGAACAGGATCGCGAACTGCTCAAGCGCTTTCGCCTGTTCGGCCCACCGGGCATTATTTTCTTTGATCGCAACGGTCAGGAAATGCAGGATAACCGCGTGGTCGGTTTCCAGAAGGCCGACAAATTTCTGGAAAAATTGCAGCTGGCGCTGCGCTAGCGACGCAGCGGCGCCATCCCGGTGTTGGCCGGGCTGTGGCCAGAGGGCATGGTCCAAACGGGGCTGTCGGCCGGTTGTGGGTGGGATGCGACCCACATAGGTCTGTTTCTATAATGAAGACAGCCTTTGCCTGCGATCTTCCCGGGCAGGCAAAGGGCTTTTGCGCGCGGCGGCGCTTGCCTTCAAGGCCTGACGCCTGCTGTTGGCGTCCCCGACGATGCTCAGCCGGTAAGCCACAGGCATGCCTGAACTGGCAAGATACAGGTTGCGGAAGAAGAGCGCTAATGATATTGCTATCCGGATGTGACAACACGCCGGATGTGGATGCAGCAAGAGGAGTGGGTTCAGTCCAGATCAAGCCAGCTGCGGTTTTTTTCCGAAAGACCGATGCCAGCCCATTTATTTCCCAGTTCGATCACCAGGAGACTGTCGTTAGTATCAAGGGCAGGCAGCAAAAGCTCGCGTACCTGCGTGACTCCCAGATTGGTCGCCACGATATAGCTCGAATCGTAGCAATGCCAGCGGCTAGGGAAATGTTCATCGATGAGATGTTTTAATTTGGTAAATCGGGTACCCAGCAGACGGCGGTCATACGTGATCAGCACTTTCATCTCATTTCCCCTGACTATGAAAAACCATTCCCGATATAGTAATACAAATCCGCGACAATGGGACAGATAGTTGCGGCGCAGTGTTGACGGTTCAGGGATTGTCCCGGTTGTTGTCCGCGCAAGTGGTGCTGTACACAGGGTTGAAATACCCGCGCAATACAATAAAAGAAACATTGAGGAAATGTTAAATGACCATTCCAACTTGCGGGCGCGTGCTGTCCGTATCCAAAGACGATAAACACCGCTTTTCCAAAGCACCCACATCACAAATAGGCATTGTGGCTGGCCTGGGCATCCAGGGCGATGCGCATTCGGGCGTAACCGTCAAGCATCAGTCAAGGGTCGCTGCAGATCCGACGCAGCCAAACTTGCGACAGGTTCATCTTATGCATGCCGAACTCTTTGATGAGCTCAAAAGCAAAGGCTTTAATGTGGGGCCCGCTGACCTGGGCGAAAACATCACCACTGAAGGCGTTGATCTGCTGTCGTTACCCAGGGATACCTTGCTCAGGATTGGAGACGATGCGCTTTTACAGGTAACCGGCCTTCGCAATCCTTGCGTGCAAATAGATCGGTTCCAGACGGGCCTGCTCAAGGCGGTGTTGCTCCGTCAGCCCAATGGTGAGCTCATTCGCAAAGCCGGTATTATGACGATTGTAATAACTGGAGGAACGGTTCGCGCAGGAGACCCGATTCATGTTCAACTGCCCGCGCCTCCCTATCTGCCGCTGGAACGCGTGTAGTCGCGCAGCCTAAATAGCCATCTATATTCCGTGCGATTTCAGCAATGATTTTGTCCAGGCTGTGGAACTCGTGGTCAAACTGTTTCTTTGAGAAAATAAAGGTAGATAAGTACATTGAGAGAAGAATCAGTGAGTAAGTGTGCGCACGGATTCTAGCATCACTGAACGCGTAGCGGACACCACTGCCTTGGCACATGTTGGTGCGCCGGCAGCCGAGCCAGGGTCACGGAAAAGCGACGCGACACGCTGGCGCATGCAGTTGCATTAAATTCTCTTTAAATTCATTTAAATATATGATAAATAACGTATTTTTGTTATAATGTTAGGGTTGTTATTTCAATATTTAAGGGTCTTTAATGGACGTGCAGTCAGAAGAGTTCCGGCAGGAAATGAAATCCGAGATTGGCTCGCTGGCCCTGGAAGGGTTTATCCCAGATGCGCAAGCGCTGGCTGACCTGGAGCTTGTCATGCAGGGCAAGTTGACTATTGAACAGGCAAAGCAGAACGTGTTTGACCGGATCAGGAATGGCAAAGTATAGCAGCAGCCCAGATTCATATGTCTATCCGGGTACAGATGTTCTAATCAACAAAGAGGGCATTAAAGACGCCGCGATACTGGACATGGCCGAATCCAACAGCTATCTGTTTGCTTCGGCAGCCTTGAAGGCGCATCCGGTCAAAGGTAACTTTGACTTTAGTCATTTGAAGCAAATACATGAACGGCTTTTCGGCGATTTATATGAATGGGCGGGCAAGGTCAGGACTGTCGATATATCCAAAGGAACGTCCAGATTCGCTAACCATCAATTCATCGAAGAATCAGCCAGGCAATTATTGCGCCAGCTCCAGAGCGAAAATTACTTGCGAGGCCAGCAGGCCGACAC
>NZ_JBQEAU010000045.1:0-29806 GCF_052108595.1 Advenella sp. | reverse complement strand
GTCGATACAGATCGGAACTTAAAAAAGGAGACAGTCAATGACAATGAATAATTTAAAATCCAAAATCATCTTATCGCTTGTCGCCATGACACTGGCCGCCGGCAGCGCCATGGCGGCCTATCCCGAAAGGCCAATCACCTTTGTGGTGCCGTTTGGCGCGGGCAGCGGGACCGACAAGCTGGCCAGGGTGCTGGCAGAGGAAGTGTCAAAACAGGTGGGGCAGACGGTGGTGGTGGAAAACAAGGGCGGGGCCAGTGGTTTTATTGCTGCGCAGGACATCGCCCGCGCTAAGCCAGACGGCTATCGCATCTTTGTGACCTCCAATACCACGCATGCCAGCAACTCGGCACTGTTCAAGAAATTGCCGTATGACCCGGTCAAGGATTTTGCCCCGATCTCAAAATTGGGCAATATTCCGCTGGTGCTGGTGGTGAACCCGAAAAGCATTCCATCCAAAACGGTACCGGAATTTATTGAGCACCTGAAGCAAAATCCCGATAAAGTGTTTTTCGGCAGTGGCAGCACCTCTGCGAGAATCGGTGGGGAATTGTTCAAAATCCTGACCGGAACCAGGATCAGCAATGTTGATTACAAAAGTAATCCGCAGGCTGTGGTGGATACTGTAGGCGGACAGATTCAGATGATGATTGCAGATGCGGCAACCACGCTGCCTTTGGCGCGTGACGGCAAGCTGCGTGCGCTGGCCGTCTCGACCAGCAAGCGTACCGATATTGCACCGGACTTGCCGACATTGGACGAAACCGGCGTCAAAGGGTATGAAATGGTGGCCTGGTTTGCCTCGTATGCACCTGCCGGCACCCCTGATGAGGTGATTAAGACACTGAATCAGGCGTTCGTCAAAATCTTGAGCGATCCGAAAATAGTGAAAAATCTTCAGCTCCAGGGTATTGAAGCCGATGCCAGTACGCCGGAAGAACTGGCTAGCTTTCAGAAAGCCGAAACCGAAAAGTGGGTAGATATCGTCGCCAAGGCTGGTGTTGAAGTACGATAGCAGTTGTCGGGGTGGCTGCCGCTGGCGCCACCGAATCAACTACCGGGCTACCCGTTACATTTGTGAATCTTTCCACTAAACACCTGAAAGCCTTCAAGGCGCTGGCAACCGAAAAAAACTTTACCAAGGCCGCCAGCCAGTGCCATCTGACGCAGCCTGCGCTGAGCGTGCTTATCCAGAATCTGGAAGAACAGGTGGGCGCCAAGTTGTTCGAACGCAATACGCGCAACGTCATGCTCACGCCCGAAGGGTTGCTGTTTGACGCGTTCGCTGACAAACTGCTGGATGACTTCGAGCACGCGCTAAGTGAATTGCGCCGGCATGTGTCCAAGAAGGCGGGTCACGTGACGGTGGCTGTGTTGCCGTCGGTTGCTGTGGGCAGTCTGATTCCGGCGGTTGCGCAATTTAACCGCGTCTACCCGGGCGTGTCGGTAGCCTTTGTTGATGTGACGGCCGATGAGTGCCTGAATCTGGTCAAGACGCGCAAGGCTGATTTTGCCGTGACCTTCGTCGGTGAACACCATCCGGAGTTGATCAGTCAGCCCTTATGCTCCGACTCGTTCTATGTGGTATGTTCAGCCGATCATCCGCTGGCCGCGAGGAAAAAGCTGCGCCAGCAAGATATGCTGGCGCATCCTGTGATTCAGTTCGTGCGCAGCACCAGTATTCGGCAACATCTGGATGCCTCGTTCTATCCTGAAAAACTCATCACCCATATGGAAGTGTCCAATTTGTCGACGGTGGCCGGTCTGGTGGCCAACAACATGGGTATTTCAATTGTGCCAGGCCTGTCGCTGTTTCTTTATACGAAGCCGGCCATTGCCATTATTCCGCTGGAACTGGAGATACCACACCGCATGATTTGCCTTGTGCAGGCGCGCGACCGGGTGCAGTCGGTCGCGGCGCAGGCGCTGATCACGCATTTGAAAGAGACGATCCGAGCCTAGGATTTTCCCTAGGGCGGCGTAGCGGCATGGTGTTTTTGCACCAGATTGGGGCGTCGGGTTTGCCGCGAGCTGCCGATCTTTCCAGCAGGTTAACCTTTTGAAATGTCACAAAATATAGTTCTCATGCTGCACGCAAAAGGCCAACAGTGGTGTATATATTCCTTTTTGGAATTAACGATCACGCATTAAATTCCCTTTAAGAAAAAAGACGGACTGGGCATGATGCTGTCATCAAGGAGTAAACAAGATGACACAGCAAGACCTTTCTATCGAGATCAATCCGTCCAGCCCCGTACTTGAACCGGGCATTGCCGCTGCCTTGCAGCAGATCGTCACCCCGCATCTGAGTGATAATCTGCATCGACAGGTAGGCGTTGTCGGACTCAAACGCTACAACCGGACCGGAAAGCTGGTTGGGACCGCCGTTACCGTTAAAACGCGTGCGGGCGACAATCTGTATATTTACAAGGCAATGACCCTGCTTGAGCCCGGTCATGTATTGGTCATAGACGCAGCGGGCGATGTGAGCAATGCCTGCATTGGCGAGATCATGAAGAAATATCTGCAGCAACGCGGATGTGCCGGCATTATCGTCAACGGCGCCATTCGCGATGTGGCCGCTTTTGAGAATGACAGCTTCCCGTGCTATGCCCGGGGCAATGTGCACCGCGGACCATACAAAGAAGGCCCGGGCCAGATCAATGTGCCGGTCAGTATCGGCGGGCAGGTGATCGCGCCGGGCGATGTGGTTGTTGCCGATGAAGATGGTATTGTCTGTTTTCCTGCCGGGCAGGCTCAGGCGCTGATCGCTGCGGCCAGGGCGCATGCCGATAAAGAAGAAACAATCATGAATGAAATTGCGTCAGGCGCTAAAGAGCAAAGCTGGTTGCACCCGCTGCTTGCGGCCAAAGGACTGTCCTGAGATGACTACATTGATGACAAGCCCGAACGAGTTGCTGGCGCAGCGGATGCAGCGCATCAAGGCCTCGCCGAGCATGGCTGCGAAAAAGAAAGTAGATGCGCTCCGGGCGGCAGGTAAAGAGATTGTTGACTTTACGATCGGGGAGCCTGACCTTGCGACGCCGGAACATATTGCCACAGCCGCGGTGCAGGCGATTCGGCACGGCGCGACCAAATACACGGCATCTGCCGGTGTTCCCGAATTGCTGCAGGCCGTTGCGCAAAAGTTCGAACGCGAAAACGGCCTTCGCTACGCGACCGATCAGCTCATTGTGGGTACCGGCGCCAAGCAGTTGATCTATACGGCGCTGGCTGCAACATTGAACGACGGCGACGAGGTCATTATTCCGACACCATTCTGGGTATCTTACCCCGACATGGTCACGCTCAATGGCGGCACGCCGGTCATGCTCGCCAGCACTGCCGAATCAGGATTCAAAATGTCGGCAGCAGAGCTGGAACGGGCCATTACCGAAAAAACCAAGTGGCTGTTGTTAAATAGTCCGAATAATCCGTCAGGGTCCATGTATACCGCAACGCAGTTTCGCGAAATTGCGGCAGTGCTGGAACGTCATCCGCAAGTTAATCTGATGATTGACGAGATATACGAACACTTCAGCTATGACGACGTGTATGTATCACTGGCCACATACAGTGAACCCCTCAGGGCGCGTACCTTGGTGGTTAATGGTGTTTCCAAGGCGTATGCCATGACCGGCTGGCGTATCGGTTATGCCGCAGGTCCTGCGGCTCTGATCAAGGCGATGACGACCCTGATATCGCAGACGACCTCTTGCGCCAGTGAACCCAGCCAGCGCGCTGCAGTGGCGGCGCTGACGCAGGACCAGGCTTGCGTGCGAGAGGCCTGCCGCATTTTTCGTGAACGCCGTGACGTGATTGTGCCTTTGCTCAATGCGATCGAGGGCATGACATGCACGGTTCCGCAAGGCGCATTTTACGTATTTCCGAGTGTCAAGGGGCTGCTGGGCAAACGTACGCCCGATGGCAAGACCCTGGCTACGGATCTGGATGTTGTGCATTACCTGCTGGACCATGCCGGTGTGGCGGTGCTTGACGGCACAGCCTATGGTACGCCGGGTTTTATAAGGATCAGCTTTGCTACTGATTTGGCTATCATCAGAGAAGGGTGTGAAAAGATTGCATCTGCTTGCAGACAACTTGTCTAACAATGAAATTTTCCAGGAAAGTCATCATGAAATTGAAAAACCTATTGACCATATTGCCCATTGTGATGGCATGCGCCAATGTTGCGCAGGCCGACGCGCTCGATACGATCAAGGAGCGGGGCACGCTGGTATGCGGCACGCTTGGCACGTCTGAACCATTCAGTTTCCAGGACCAAAAGACGCGCCAGGTGGTTGGCTATGAAGTGGATCTGTGCAAGGAAATCGCTGACAGTATCGGCGTCAAACTCGAGGTCAAAATGATTTCGGTGGCCGCACGCATTCCCGAACTGGCAGCAGGCCGTGTGGACGTGGTCGCCGCCAATCTGGGCTGGTCTGTGGATCGGGCCAAGCAAATTGACTACAGTTATGCCGATTATGTCAGCCCGCAGAAGATACTGATCCGTCAGGCGGATGCCGACAAACTGAAAAAAAATGCTGATCTGGCGGGCAAGCGCGTGAGCGCTGTAAGCGGTTCATCTTCGGAGGCGGGCGCAAAACGCCTGATCCCGGATGTCACCACGGTGACGTTCAAAGACCCGCCTACGGCGTTTGTTGCACTTCAGCAGAAAAAAGTGGATGGTTTCGTCGGATCCGAGCTGATGCTTCTGAAGTTTGAACAAGGGGCACAGAAAACCCCGGTCAAACTGACCATGATCGAAGATCCGCTTTTTACCGAGCCATGGGGCCTTGGCGTCAAAAAAGGGGAAAAGGCGCTACTTGGCAAGATTAATGAAACGATGGCCGGCCTTGAGCAATCCGGGAAAGCCCAACAGATATTCGATCGCTGGTTCGGACCCCAGACCCAGTTCCATACCAAGCGGGTATTCAAGATGGAAGAGATCAAAGGCTAGGGCGCAGGTAGCCGATATATGAACTACACATTGGATTTCGCATCGCTGCTTGGCGGCCAGTATCCGTGGCTTGTGCTACAGGGCGTACTGACGACGTTGAAGATGACTCTGCTGGCCTGGCTGATTGCTTTTGGCCTTGGCAGTGTCCTGACCGTCGTGCGTACGCTCAATATCCGGGTGATCAATTACCTGATTGCCGTGTATGTTGCCTTTCACCGTAACGTGCCCATGCTGGTTCATATCCTGTTCTGGTACTTTGGCGTAGCCTCGATTGTGCCCGAGGCGATCAACGATGCAATCAATGTCATAGGCGGCGAGTTCTTCTATTCGACGATTGCCATCGGCCTGGTCACTGCCGCCTACGTGACAGAGGATTTGCGCAGCGCGATCCGGTCGATACCGACAGGGCAGATGGAAGCGGCCAGAACCCTGGGTTTGAATTATCTGCAATCGATGCGCAAAGTGATTTTGCCGCAGGCATTTGTTGTCTCCATTCCCACGCTCACCAACCAGACCCTGTTGCTGTTCAAAAACACCAGTCTTGCAATGGCAATAGGTCTTATCGAGCTGACGGGCGCCGGTCGTGAGATCGAGTCGGCAACATTCAAGACGTTTGAAGTTTATTTAATAGTAACTGTGATCTATCTGGTTATTTCGCTATGCCTGATGTTTATCGGTGCGAGTCTGTCCAGAAAGGCCGCCTTCAGTGAAAAACGGTCTTAGGACACAGCATGTTTGAAATACTTTCCGATAACTGGTTGTTGCTGCTGGTTGGCCAATATCCACAGGGACCGCTGGGCGGGCTGGCTGCAACCATCGTATTGGCCGTGCTCAGCCTGGTTTTCTCTTTCCCTTTGGGTATTTTGCTGGCGTTGTGCCGGATTGGTTCAGTGCGTATTTTGTACTGGCCTGCCACAGCCGTCGTTTATGTGGTGCGCGGCCTGCCGTTGATTATGTTTATATTCTGGGCATACTTCATGGTGCCTGTGATTATCAATCGCCCGGTTGCCGGTACGACGACCATGGTGGTGGCGCTGGTTTTCTATGAGAGTGCGTACATTTCCGAGATTGTACGCAGTGGCATTCAGGCCTTGCCTGCCGGACAGCTGGAGGCGGGACGCTCGCTGGGCCTGAGTTATTTTCAGACAATGCGTAAAGTCATTCTGCCGCAGGCCCTGTTCAATACGATACCCAGCATTCTGAGCCAGTTTATTTCAACGGTGAAAGAGACGTCTTTGGGGTTTGTGATCAGCGTGCATGAACTGACCTTTGCCGCCACCCAGATCAATAATATATTGCTGACCCGTCCGTTTGAAGTATTCGGCTTGCTGGCATTGACTTACTTTTTTCTCAATCTGATTCTGGTAGGGCTGGTCAAAGTGGTTGAGACGCGAATTGAACACAGCCGTATTGCATTTGAGGGATAGGAGTTTCGCATGATTCAGTTTAACAATGTGTCCAAGTGGTACGGCCAGTACCAGGCCTTGTGCGACGTGACCGCAAAGGTGTCCCAGGGCGAAGTGCTGGTGGTGTGTGGCCCGTCCGGTTCGGGCAAGTCCACGCTCATTCGCACCGTCAATCGGCTTGAGCCGATACAGGCCGGTTCCATTATTGTGGATGAGCAGGACGTTAACGCCTGCAAATCAATAGACGAGCTGCGCAGCCATATCGGGTTTGTGTTCCAGCAGTTCAATCTGTTTCCCCATATGAGCGTGCGCGATAACCTGATGATGGCGCCGGTGATATTGAAGCGCAGCAATAAAGCGGCGGCGCGCGATAAGGCCATGTCGCTGCTGGAGCGGGTGGGCCTTGGCCATAAAGCCGACGCCTTTCCCGGGCAGCTGTCAGGCGGACAGCAGCAACGGGTCGCCATTGCTCGTGCGCTGGCCATGAATCCGAAGATCATGCTGTTTGACGAGCCCACCAGCGCGCTGGACCCCGAGATGGTCAACGAGGTTTTACTGGTGATGAAGTCGCTGGCAACGGAAGGGATGACAATGATTTGCGTGACGCACGAAATGAATTTTGCGCGGGATGTAGCCGACACTGTCTGGTTCATGGACGCCGGCGCTATTGTCGAACAGGCGCCGCCGGCCGAGTTCTTTAGCCGGGCCCGGACCGAGCGCGCCCGCAAATTTTTGGCCGATATCAGGCATTGATGCCGCTGCCGTAAGGAATGCCGAAATTGCAGACGTCCTTGGCCAGCATGGCAACTTCTTTGTAGAGCATGGCGTTGGCATTTTTAGCATACATGGCGCAGTAAAGGGATTTGGGCGGGGCTTTAGTGGTCTTCAGAATGGCCAGCTTGCGGCTGGTGACCAGTGGATAGAAATAGTCGATGGGCAGGCAACTGATGCCGAAACCGGCGACCGTCAGTCCTGCCATGGCCAGCAAGCTGTTGATCGTAAACAGGTTTTGCTCTGCTGTATAGGGTTGCAGCCAATCGTCATACAGGGAATTGAGGCCCGATTCCATGTCCTGTCGAATCAGTGACATTTCGGAAATTTCCTGCGGCGTGTAGACCCGGTCACTTGTGATAATGCTGGGGCTGCCTACCCAGGCGAAGTGAACGTAGTCCAGGGGATACTGTTCCAGCAATGGGGATTTGAATTCATTGTGCAAAAAGGCCATATCCAGCTGACCTTTGAGCAGGTTCTGCTGCAGCTCGGCTGCCATTCCTGTTTTGGGACTGACCGTCAATTTGGGAAAGAGGATGCGCAATTGCGCAATCAGATCGGGCAGCCAGGTCATTGCCGTGATTTCGGTAATGCCCAGGCGCAATATGCCTGAGAACGTGTGATGGCCCTTGAGTTTCATGAGCATCACATCGCGCTGCGTCAGCAGCTCGGAAGCCAGTTCAACCATTTCCTGGCCTTTGGGTGTCAGGGTTGCCTTGTGGCCGCTGCGATCAAAAATGCTGACGTCGAAATCCGATTCCAGCTCCTGGATGCGCTTGGTAATGGCAGATTGGGTTGTATTCAGGCGTTGGGCCGCGTTGGCAAAACTGCCAAGCTGCACCACCCAGTAGAGGGCTTCGATCTGTTTGAATGTAAGCATCGCGACTTTAGGATTGGATTGTATGGACACAACATGTTTCGTTGCGGCCAAATGCAGTGGGAGACAAATTGATTCCCGAAAAGAATCATTATTATCAATCAATATTATTTTTTTTCAAATTCAATTATGGCTGCATTTGCATCCATAAAGGTTATTAGTCATCGCCTGGCCGCAATAGGCCGCGCACCTGACATCGAATCGTGGCTGACTGCCACCCAATCAAGGAGATCATTTATGAAAACAAGCAAGAAACTCAGACGTCTGTATGTGCCTGCCTTAGCCGGTGCGCTACTGTCAATCGCTGCGCCGGCAACGGCCCATGCTGAGGCCTTTCCGGAACACGCGATCAAGCTGGTCGTGCCCTGGTCGCCAGGCGGTGCAACCGATGTGCTGGGTCGTATCCTGGCCAAAGGGCTGGCGGCTCAGTTGAAGCAGACAGTGGTCGTGGAAAACAAGGCGGGCGCCGGCGGTAATATCGGTACAAGCGCATTTGTGCGTGAGAAAGCGGACGGCTATTCGCTGTTGGTGGCCACCAGTTCGACCAATGCGGCCAACCCGCATTTATACAAGCGGCTGGGTTTTGATGCGCAAAAGGACTTTGCCCCGGTTGCATTTGTGGCCAATATTCCAAATGTGCTTGAAGTACCCAAGGACTCGCGCTTTGCTTCAGTGGGCGATCTGCTCAAATTTGCCAAAGAAAAGCCGGGAGAGCTCAATTATGGATCTGCCGGCGTGGGCTCATCCCAGCACCTTGCCACGTCGCTGCTGCAACACATTACGGGCGCCAGCTTTACGCATATTCCCTACAAGGGGAGCGGCCCGGCGGTGAGCGATTTGCTGGGCAAGCAACTTGATTTCATGATTGATACAGGCTCTATGGCGCAGGTCAAGGGTGGGAACCTGAATGCGCTGGCCGTGGCATCGAAAAAACGCATCGCGTTTTTGCCCGACGTGCCCACGTTTGAAGAAGCAGGCATCAAGGATATGGTGGCCTCAGCCTGGTATGGCATTGTTGCTCCAAAGGGCACTCCGGCAGATGTCGTCGATACCTTGAATAAAGCGATCAATAACGCGATCAAAGATCCCCAAACCCGCGCCCAGCTCGAAGGCATGGGCGCGCAGGTTGTAGAAGGAGACAACACATCAGCCGAGTTTGGCGCATTCATTCAATCTGAAATAACGCGTTACGCCGAACTGGTGAAAATGTCAGGCGCCAAGCCCGAGTAACTGCCGGTATGCTCTGGCGATGTTCAATCGCGGGGCCAGCGTTGCTATTGATTTATGCAACAACGGCGAATGCATAATGCCGGTAGCCGGGTGGCTCCAGGCTGTTGGCCGCCCGGCGTTATCGATATCAGTTAGACGATATCGGCTCCACGGCATCGATTTCACTTATCGCGAACGTGTCAGCGCAGATATAAGGTCGCGCCGGGCTTAAGCGATGCCTTGCGACGCGTTTAACTGCCGGCGGCGCTGCCGTGTGAATCGCTTTGGTAGGCTTCGCCAGCCTGCAGCATGCTCAAGATGGCGTCTTCGCCAAAGCCGGCCTCGGCCAGAATCTGCCTTGTGTGCTGGCCAATATGCGGGGCATGATGGCGCAGCGTCGGCGAAAAACCGGTCATGCGGACTGGCACATTGAGATGTCGTATCGTTCCCTGCGTGGGATGCTGCTGCTTTTGAACCAGGCCCACATCAGCAATATGCGGATCCGACAGCAGGGAAGAAATGGTATGGCAAGGCATGCAGGGGATGTCGTACTGCGTGAGTCGCTCCAGCCAGTATTGCGTACTGCGCTTGGCCATTTCCTGCGCACGCAGTGAAAAAAACTCGGCAATGTGATCAATTCTGTTGATGGCCCGGTTAAAGCGCGAGTCCGATTTGAACTGTGGTGTGCCCATTGCATCGAACAGGGCCAGTACCTGGGCATCGGTATTGGTCGTGATACAGATATAGCCATCACTGGTTTTGACCGGGCGAGCGTTTTCATCAAGCAAACGCTTGTCGCCGCTGGACGATATCGGGGGGTCAAAAGATTCACCGTACAGATGCTCGCTGAGCACCAGCGTGGCATAACTTTCAAACATCGGAACTTCAATCTCCCGTGGACCGGGATCCCGGGTTTGTGCATAGAGTGCGACCACAATGGCATTGGCCACCATGAGCGCAGCCGTTCTGTCCACCACCACATAAGGCACATAGCGCGGCTCCTTGCCATTCTGAGCAAACAGGGATGCCAGTGCCGTCGCGCCCTGCAAGATGGAATCATAGGCAGGACGGTTGGCATAGCGCCCCTGGCTGCCGAAGCCGACGATGTTGCAATAAATCAGATCGGGATTGACGCTACTTAGCGCACTGAACGAAATGCCCAGC
The DNA here is from genome assembly GCF_052108595.1 of Advenella sp. NCBI lineage: Bacteria > Pseudomonadati > Pseudomonadota > Betaproteobacteria > Burkholderiales > Alcaligenaceae > Advenella > Advenella sp. The sequence continues at coordinate 19,422 of NZ_JBQEAU010000045.1, read as the reverse complement.
CGGGCCATGGCGTCTGTTCGCATATTATGGATGACAATATGCGACTGGGCGGCAAGTTTCATGAACGCATACTTGCCCCGTTCTGTTTTCAGGTTCACGCAAATGCTGCGTTTGTTACGGTTCATGTGCATGAACTTGCCCGACATGCCGGGGGTGGGGGAATGCCCGGAGATCCAGCGTATGATGTCGCCCGATTGCTGCTCCAGCTTGATGACGTCTGCTCCGTAGTCCGCCAGCGTCTGTGTGGCATAGGGTCCGACAACGGCTGAGGTCAGGTCCAGAATGCGTACGCCCGCCAGCGGTAACTGGTGTGGTGTCTCTTTATTCATGGGAATTGACCGGGGCCCGACCCTGCAGGCAAAAATGCTGACGGTTTCACGATTGTCATTCCTCCCGAACAAATATATAGTTATCAATAGCAACCTTATATGGTTGATTAATGAAACTATATCACGTTTGGGGGAACTTCAGCGAAGAGATCGTGCCGTTTTGCTCTGTGCCCGACAAAGGGCAGGCTCGACGCGTGTGCGGGGGAAGGGGCGGCAAGCGCATTGCCTGTGTACAGCACAAAAAACCGACGCCTTCCTGCTACCTGCTTTGCGCTTACGGCTTACGGGCCGGCGCCTCGGTGTTGTCCTTTTTGCGACCTGGATGCAGATCCATCAGAATTTTTGTGCGAAAGATCAGCTTGTCTACGATCACGTCAAACTGCTCCTTTTCCTGTGGCGTCAGTACGTCCAGAATTTCATTGTTCCTGCGCAGGGCGATGGGAAACGCGCTGGCATAGAGCTTTTCTCCTTCTTCCGAAAGCGACAGCTGGATGCTGCGACCGTCGCTGTCACTGCTTTTACGCTGGATAAGGCCGCGCTCTGACAAACTGGCCACCGCTTTGCTGGCGCGGCTTTTGTCAATGTTTGCTTCCTTTGCCAGTGTTTTCAATGACATGGGGGCAAAGGCGGCCAGCAGGCCGATAAAGCGCCAGCTCTGCTTGTCCAGGCCGAACAGGTCCTGGTTGATAGATTCGGCCAGCGTGCTGCTTAAAAATGCCAATCGGTTCAGGCGATACGAAAACAGTTCTTTGATGTTTTCAGGTTGCTTCATGGTGATCATCGTCTTTATGTTTCCAATGTACTGAATCATGCGGGATATGATAAAAAAAATCAACAAAAATAGTTGAATAAAGAAACTATATGGTTTACGATTTGCTTAATGGTTGAAAAATTCAACTAGTTTGTCATCGATTCTAGCTGAGACTGCTGTCTGGTCTGGCGGCAAATATCAGGCAACACCCATTCTTTTCTACTCATTGTTCTCAGGTCGACACTGCATGAAAACCCGTATTACCCAACTATTGAATATTGAATATCCGATTATCCAGGCTGGCATGAGCTGGGCATCGTCCAGCGCTGCGTTGCCGATAGCGGTCTCCAATGCGGGTGGGCTTGGCATGATTGCTGCCGGACCGATGTATGAGCAGGATTTTCGCAAGGTGCTGCAAGCGGTGCGCGCCGGCACCGATAAACCCTTTGCGGTCAATATCCCGCTGTACCGGCCTGGGGCCGAGGCTTTTCTGGACATGGCCTATGAATTTCGGGTTCCCGTCATTTTTGCATCGCAGGGCGGACCTAAAGCCCACCTTGCCCGTTTTCGGGAGATCGGGACAAAGTGGGTCCATGTGGTGTCCACGCTGGAGCATGCAGGCAAGGCCGCAGCCGCGGGTGTTGACGCCCTGGCCGTGGTGGGCGCCGAGGCTGGTGGGCATCCGCCAGCCAATGAAGTGAGTTCGCTGGTTATCGTGCGCAAGGCCGCCCGGGATTTTGCGCTGCCGATCGTGGGCGGCGGCGGTGTCGCCGACGGTTATGGCATTGCCGCCATGCTTGCACTGGGTGCCGATGCCGTGCAACTGGGAACCCGCTTTCTGATGACAGAGGAGGCCAGTGTCCATGATGCTTATAAGTCCGTGGCGCTGGCAACGGGCGTGGATGGCACTGATCTGGTCGGTCGCAAGGGGCTGCCGGTCAGAATGATTCGCAATGATTTCGCTGCGCATATGCAGCAGATCGATTTGTCGGCTTGCGACAAACAGGAATACGAAGCCCAATTTCGAAAAAGCACGCTCAGGCAGGCGGCGCTGGAAGGCGATGTGGCATGGGGCAAAGTGGAGCTTGGCCAATCGGCCGGGCTGGTAGACAGCATTGTGCCGGTCAGCCAGCTCATGCAGCAGCTGGTGGCTGAACTGAATGACGCCCGGCGCGCCCTGAGTGAAATATGAAGTGCACTATGAAAGTGGAATATGAATTTTACGAACGGAAGGAAATCGCATGTCTGTCTTGCTGACTGAAATTGAAAACAATGTTCTGATCATCAGTCTGAACCGGCCTGAAAAACACAATGCCCTGAATACGGCGCTGACCCAGGCGCTGCTCGATGCCCTCAAGGATGCAGAGCGTGATCCCCAGGTCACGGCGATTATCGTGCATGGCAATGGCAAGTCTTTCTGTGCGGGAGCTGACACGACAGAGTTCAGCAGTCTGACGCCGGCCGCATCAGATCAGGTGCTGGACCGTGCGGATCTGACAACGGCATTGCATTTGTCATTTTCAAAAATTGCCAAGCCGATTATTGCTGCCGTGCATGGCAACGCGCTGGGCGGCGGCGCCGGGCTGGCGCTTGCCTGTGATCTGGTCGTGATGGCTGAAGATGCCCGTTTTGGCTACCCTGAACTGAAGCACGGAATTGTTGCTGCAGTAGTGCTGGCCAATCTGGTGCGACAGCTGGGGCAGAAAAAGGCCTTCGAACTGGTGGCGATGGCCGAACCAGTGAGCGGTCAGCGTGCCTTTGAACTTGATCTGGTCAATCGAGTCTGCCCGGCCGCGGACGTGCTGGGCGAGGCCCGGATCTTTGCCGAGAAACTGGCCAGTTGGAGTCCTGTGGCGATGGCGACGACCAAACGCACATTTTATCGCGCGGCAGACCTGGCCCTTGAAGAGGCACTGGCTGTGGGCCGTGATGCGAACGTCATGATGCGCGGGTTCGGCAAACCATGAAGGCAAATAGCATGCGACCACTGGAAGGGCTGAAAATACTGGATCTGTCTCGAGTACTGGCGTGCCCGTTCGCCTCTATGATTCTTGCTGAAATGGGCGCACAGGTAATCAAAGTGGAACAGCCGGTAACCGGTGACGAAACGCGTCATTTCGAGCCGCGCGTGACAGGGGAGCATGGCAGCGAATCAGCCTACTTTTTTGCATTTAACCGCAGCAAGCAGTCGATCACCGTCAATCTGCGATCGCAAGAGGGACAGAAAATAATCAGGGAACTGGCACGCGAGGCCGATGTGTTCCTGGAAAATTTTCCGGTCGATACCCTGAAAAAATACAATCTGCACTACGATGCCATCAAGGAGCAGAACGAGGATATCGTCTATGTGTCGTGCACCGGCTTTGGCATGACAGGACCGTATGCGCCGCGCAAGGGCTATGACACGGTTTTTCAGGCGATGGGCGGCATCATGAGCCTGACCGGAGAGCGTGGTGGCGGTCCTGTCAAACCCGGCTTGCCGGTCGCTGACCTGACTTCGGGGCTATGGATTGTGATTGCGATTCTGACTGCCATGGTCGGCAAAGACCGAACGGGTCATGGCTGCCATGTGGATTTTTCCATGTTCGACGGGCAGGTTGGCTTGCTATCACTGGCTGCCGCGCGCTATTTTTCGCTGGGCGAAGTGCCGGCCCGGCTGGGCACCGAACATCCCGGGCGGGTGCCTTCTGCTGCCTTCGAATGTGCCGATGGCAGGTGGGTGCAGATCACCGGCAGCGATCAGCACTGGATACCCCTGTGCGAGCTGCTCGGACTGGATAAATGGGCGGCAGACGCCGTGCTGGCAAAGAATGCCGAGCGGGTGCGACGGCGCAGCGAAGTCATGCAGGGGTTGCAGCAGGCCATTGGCAAGCTGGATCGTGACCGGCTTTGCCAGTTGTGCGACGAACGTGGTGTGCCGGCCGGCCCGATTCTATCGGTCGATGAGATTTTTGCCGACGCCCATGTGGCAAGCCGGGAGCTGGTGCAGCGTTTTGCCCACCCCCAAGTGGGTGAGTTTGAAGGGATTGCCGTACCGTTTAAATTCACAGGATACGACAACCCCGTCATGGGACGGCCACCCCTGCTGGGCGAGCATACAGATCGTATCTTGATGGAAAAACTCGGACTGACTGAAGCACAAATCCGAGGCTTGAGGCAACTGAAGGCAATTTGATATTACGGCTGGCATATCCGGTTGTATTTTTTGCGGATCTGCCATTACAACGCCATTTTCGACTGATGCAAAAATCAGCTATACAGGAGACAGATATGTTCAACTATTTTTCCAGCGGCAACCGGCTCTTTGCCGGCGCCATAACGATACTGGCGGCGGGCGTCATGCACACAGCGCAGGCAGCCGGCTTTCCGGATAAACCAATTACGTTCATCAACCCGTATGCTGCCGGTGGACCGGCTGATATTCTGGCGCGCATAGTGGCAAAGCAAATGAGTGATGTGCTGGGCCAGTCCATTATCATCCAGAGCAAACCGGGTGGCGGCGCCAGCATTGGCGCCGAGTATGTTGCTCGGGCCAAACCCGATGGCTATACCGTGCTGTTCGGCACAGCAGCTGCGCATGTAGTGACGCCCCTGATGCAAAAGGTGCAGTATGACGGCATCAAGGACTTTACCTTTGTCGGCATGGTCGGCAATATTCCGAATGTGTTAACCGTTGCAGCCGATTCGGGTTTGAAATCGGTCGATGAGCTGATCAAGGACAGCCAGAACAATCCGGAAAAATATACCTATGCCTCGGCCGGCAACGGCAGTTCACCCCATCTGACCGGAGAAAATTTCAAACAGAAAACGCAGGCTAGATTACTGCACGTCCCCTACAAGGGGGCGGCGCCTGCATCGACAGATCTGGCCGGTGGACTGGTCAAGGTCGGTTTTCTGAACTTGCCCGCGGTGTTGCCGTTCATCAAGCAAGGCAAGCTGCACGCGCTTGCGATTGCCGCCAACAAGCGCTCCCCCGCGTTGCCCGACGTTCCAACCATGGACGAACTGGGTTACGACGGCTTCAAGGGCTCGAGCTGGTATAGCATGGCCGTACCGGCCAATACCCCCAGGGAAGTGGTCGATACTTTGTACGCCGCATTGAAAAAAGTCTCGGAAAGTCCTGACACGATCAGTATGTACGAGAAGCAGGGCGTTGAACCGTTTCTGATGGATAGCAAGGCGGCAAGCGACTTCGTTGCCCAGGACCGTGAAAGAATAGAAAAGCTGCTGAAGGCGGCCAATATTACAAGCAAATAAGGATACGACAAATGTCATATGAAACGATTGAACTGACGGTAGAGGAAAATGGTGTGGCCACTGTACTGTTGAATCGTCCGCAAAGCAGAAACGCGCTGAATGTGAGAATGTGTTCAGAACTGGTCAGCGTCACTGAGCAGATCGAACAGGACGAACGCATTCGCGTGGTGGTTTTCCGTGGCGCGGGCCCGGCGTTTTGTGCGGGCGCAGATCTGAAAGAGCGCAAGGATATGACATTGTCCGATATGACGGCCAGACGGGTAGCCGGTTTTGCCGCCTATGATGCGATTGAAAAACTGTCGCGTCCCGCTATTGCGCTGGTGCACGGTCCGGCTTTTGGCTCCGGTTGCGAAATTATCGCTGCGTGCGACTTTGCCTGGGCAACGCCCGAGGCCACCTTCCGTTATCCGGAAGTGAGCTGGGGTACGGTGGGCGCTACCCAGCGCATCAGCCGGATTGCCGGAATCCGCACTGCCAAGGAACTGCTCTTTAGCGGTCGTGTTTTCGATGCGCAGGAGGCGCGCGAGTACGGTCTGATCAACCGGATTGTCCCGCAAGATACGATTGCAGAACAGCTGATGCAAATGGCTGGGGATATTGCAAATGCAAAACCACTGACGGTCAAGCTGACCAAGCATTGCATCAATGCCGGGGTTGAAACGACTCGCGAGGGCGCCATGGCGATTGAACTGCTGGCAATTGAAAAGAACCTGCGCAATAGTGACTGGAAGTCCGCCATATCCACATTCGGCAGCGTAAAAGGAGCGTGATCATGTTGCCCAGAGGCAGGATCCTGAGCGAGGTGTTGGCCCACACCGTGGCTGCATATCCCGACAATGATGCTTTTATCGATAGTGAATCGCGCGAGACCTGGCGGACCTTGTCGGCCAAGGTGGACCGTACTGCAGCTGCTTTGTGGCAACGCGGTGTTCGCAAAGGCGATCACGTGGCGGTGATGCTGGGCAATAGTGTGCAGTGGCTGCAGACTTTTTTTGCATGCGCCCGGATCGGCGCCGTAACCGTACCCATCAATACGCGCTTCAAGAAGGAAGAACTGGCCTTTTGTCTGAAACAGGCAGATGTCAAGGCCATTGTATTGACGGAAAATTTCCTGGGCATTGACTTTTCGGCATTGCTGGGCCAGGTGGAGCCGGCCCTGGCCGTGGACTTGCCCGGAGAGGTATTGCCAAACCTGACTCAGGCACTCATGTTTGACACGGCATCGGTGCCGGCCGGGGCGATCGACTTTGAGCGGTTGATTGCCAGTGTCAGCGAAGAAGACATCAATGCCTGCTACGCCCAATGTGGCAGCGTCAAACCGGATGATATCCTGCTGATTCAATACACCTCTGGCACGACGTCGTTCCCAAAAGGCGTCATGCTCAGCCATGACAATATGCTCTCGGATGCCTATGCGGTGTCGCTGCGCATGGGCATTAGACCAGAGGACCGTTATTTCAGTATCCGGCCGTTTTTCCATGTGGCCGGTTCTACCTTATCGATACTGGTTTCCGTAAGTACCGGATGTTGTCTATTGACCTTGCCTAAATTTGATGTATCGCGTGTCCTGGCCATGCTGCAGCGGGAGAAGTGCACCCTGACTTCAGGCAACGACACGATCTTTCTTATGCTCATGGGGCACCCGGAGTTTGATGCATCAAGATTGCATTTGCGTGGCGGGTGGGCTGCCGCAGGCCCCGAGGTCATGCAGAAAATCCACGACCAGATGAAAGTGCCGAACCTGTGCAATGCCTATGGCCTATCGGAAGCCTCTCCCAATGTGGTCATGTCCAGCTGGGACGACCCACTGCCATTGCGCACCGAAGGCTGGGCATTACCCCACACGGGCGTGCAGGTGCGGATTATGGATACGAACACAGATGAAATAATGCCTGCGGGTCAGGCCGGCGAGATTCAGGTAAAGGGCTGGAGTGTCATGCGCGGATACTACAACATGCCCGAGGTCACTGCCCGGACTTTTACCGAAGATGGCTGGCTCAAGACAGGCGATCTTGGAAAAATGGATGAGGCAGGGCGCCTGAAGATGGTTGGCCGGTTAAAGGACATCTTCCGTGTTGGTGGCGAGAACGTTGCGCCCACGGAAGTGGAGGGGTTTATTCTGATGCACGAGGCCATTGAACTGGCCCAGGTGGTGGGTGTCCCCGACGAGCGGCTCGGAGAAGTACCTGCCGCTTTCGTTATACTGAAACAAGGACATAGCTGCACGCCCGACGAGCTCATTGCCTGGTGCAAGCCGCGCATTGCAAATTTCAAGGTGCCACGCTACGTGCGGGTCGTGGACAGTTTTGATCAAATCGGCATGACCGGAAGTTCAAAGGTACAGAAAAACAAACTGCGCGCGCATGCCATTGCCTTGCTGGGATTGACGGAGCAGACAAAATGAGCGATATCGTAATTTGTGAATGCTTCGCCCGGGACGGTCTGCAACATGAACCTGTCATGCTGCCGTTGGCTACCAAGATCGCCCTGATCGATCGCTTTACCGATATGGGACTGACGCGGATCGAAGCGACCTCCTATTCGAACCCGAAAGTGATTCCGCAGTTTGCCGATGCCAGCGAGGTGCTCTCCGACATACAAAGACGACCTGGCGTGTTTTACAAAGCCACGTGCGCCAACGTGCGGGCCGTGGAGCGTGCGCTGATAGACTCGGGCAAGGGGATTGGCGCCAATGAGATCAGTTTGCTGGTGTCGGCCACGGATAGTCATTCGCTGAAAAACCTGAAGCGCACGCGTGCGGATCAGTGGAAGAATATTGCGGATATGGTCGCCGCTGCCAGCGGACAATATCGCCTGGTAGGAACGATTTCCATGGCGTTTGGCTGTCCTTTCGAAGGGCAGGTCAGCGAACTGGAGGTGCTCCGTGACGTCGAGAAATTCAGCAATGCAGGTGTGCAATTGGTGGCCTTGGGAGATACCACGGGAATGGCTGTACCTGCGGCAACCCAGCGGCTTTTTGCCGCAGTTATCAGAGAATTTCCTCAAGTGGTGCCCGTCGCTCATTTTCATGACTCCCGCGGTACCGGCATGGTCAATTATCTTGCTGCCTACGAGAGCGGCGTGCGCTATTTTGATTGTTCCATGGGCGGTGTCGGCGGCCATCCTTCCAAGGTGAAATATGGGGGCGGCTTTACCGGCAATGTCTGCACCGAAGACTGGATCAATCTGCTTGAATCCATGGGCGTGGACACGGGCGTTGATCTGCAGCGCATGCTGGATGCGTCTGCCTATTGCGAGTCTGTATTGGGCCGGGCGTTACATTCGAAAGTGGCCTTGAGCGGGCTTAACCCGTTGCTGGAACTGGCGGCAAAGCCGGCCACCTGATTGATGCGGTTGCCTAAGTAGCAGGCCGTCGCTATTGCACTGTTGAAGTCAACGCCCCTTGAATACAGCTTTGCGTTTCTCCAGAAACGCCGCCCGAGCCTCGTGCGCATCTTCTGTTTTCGCTATGGCAGCTGTCATATCCTGCTCGTAGCGATAACCATCGCGCAAACTCATATCTTCAATCGCATTGGCCGTTTGTATCAGAAGCTGAATGGACAGCGGGCTTTTCTCGGCAATCACCCGGGCGATGTCCATTGCCGTCTCAAGCAGTGCTTCATCTGGCACGCAGGCTTCGACGATGCCAAGCCGGTACAGCTCGTCGCCGCTTACACGCATGCCGGTGAGCATCATCCGGCGAAGGCGGGAATGGCCAAACAAACGTTGTGCATGACGAACGCCACCGAGCAGACCCACGTCTACTTCGGGAAGGCCCAACTTTGCTGAATGTCCGGCAACCAGGATATCGCTTGAGGCCACGATGCCAAGACCCGCGCCCAGCGCCGCGCCATTTATCGCACTGATCACCGGCTTTGAGCATTCCCGGATTGCGTGGAATGCTTCGCGTGTACGGCGCGAGTGCTGGTGCAAGCCGCCAGGATTGGCGGTGATTTCACTGCGGTTTTTAAGATCTGCGCCGGCGCAGAAGACTTTGCCCTTGCCGGTCAGGACAACGGAACGCACGTTGCCGTCATCCGAAAACTGATCCATGGCCAATGCCAGGCTATTGAGCATGGATGTGTTGACTGCGTTGACCGGGGGGTTGTCCAGATAAACGAGTGCGATGTGATCCTTGATTTGGATATCCAGGGCTTCCAGCTGATTCATAGTGTGTCCTTGATTGGGTTAAATAACAGACTGCTCTTTCAATCGGGTAATGTCGCTGTCGGAGTACCCGAGAGCGGATAGCACGTCCCGGTTGTGCTGGCCAAGCGTAGGGGGTGCAAGGTCAAGCTTGAGATCGGTGTTGCGAAATCTGAAGGGATTGACAACCTGGGGGATCTCTGCGCGCAGCGGATGCGCAAATTTTTTGAGAAGCCCGCGGTGTTCTACTTGCGGGTCTTTGAATACTTCAGCAATATTGTTGATGGGCCCCGACGGTACGCCGGCCACCTCCAGGGCCTTGAGCAGCACGCTCTTGTCCTGTTTGGCCAGCGCCTGATCCAGAAACAGATCCAGTTCGGGCAAATTGACAACACGCGCGGCATTCGTCCTGAATTTGTCTGATTCGGCCATTTCAGGATGGCCGAGGATATGGCACAGTTTGGCAAATTGACTATCGCTGCCGACGGCCAGGATGATTTGTCCATCTTTGCAGGTATATACGCGTTGCGGTTGAATGTTGGGATGGTTGTTGCCCCGTCGTACCGGAATCTGATCAGTAAGAAGATAGTTCATTGCCTGATTGGCCAGCAGCGACACCTGAACATCGAGCATGGCCATATCGATATATTCGCCCTGACCGGTTTCGTTGCGATGGACCAGTGCCGAGAGAATGGCAGACGAGGCGTATACCCCCGTGATCAGATCAATGAGGGGGATGCCGATTTTTTGCGGACCGCCTCCAGGCTTGTGATCCGCTTCGCCTGTCACACTCATGATGCCGCCCATGGCCTGGATCATGAAGTCGTAGGCCCCCTGGGATTTTCTGGGGCCCGATTGCCCGAACCCGGTGATCGAGCAATAGATAAGCCGCGGGTTGATTTTGCGCAAATCATCGTAGCCCAGGCCAAGTTTTTCAAGCGTGCCGACCTTGAAGTTTTCCAGCACAACGTCTGCCTGTTTGGCCAGCATTTTGATGATTTCCTGGCCAGCTGCTGATTTTATGTCAACCGAGATAGACTTTTTTCCCCGATTGGCAATCAGGTAATAGCCCGACTCGCGGGTGTCGTTTCCCTGTTCATCCTGCAAAAATGGCGGGCCCCACGCGCGCGTATCATCGCCGGCGCCAGGACGTTCAACTTTGATGACATTGGCGCCAAGGTCAGCCAGAATCTGGCTGGCCCAGGGACCGGCAAGGACTCGACTCAAGTCCAGTACGGTGATATGGGAAAGCGGGTTTGACAACTTTATACTCCTGTTGATTCCATCCAGTTAAACAAAGTGCGGTTGGGCCATCTATTTCGGGGACAGGCCGGCGCCATCAATGACTTTTTGCCATTTGAGCTGCTCTTTGCCGATCAATGCCTCTATTTCCTGCTGGCTGCTGCCTTCGGCCAGAATGCCCTGTTGCAGTAGTTTGTCTTTGACTTCAGGCTCTTTGATGGCATCGTTAACGGCCTTGTTCAGAATGCTGACGATGCTGTCAGGCGTTTTCGCAGGAACGGACAGATAATTCATGGGTGAAGCGTCATATCCGGGGAGCGATTTTCCAATCGGCTCTATACCGGGCAGCAGATCCAGGGCTGTGGGCGTGGTTACGCCAAGCGCGGTGAGCTTGCCTGACTTGATGTATGGCATATACACGGCCAGCGTGTCGATGGCCATATCTGTGTTGCCGCCGACCAGATCCTTGAGCGCTTCACCGGTACCCTTATAGGGAACGTGTTGCAGCTTGATTTTGGCCATTGTCTGCAACAGTTCGCCGTTCAGGTGGCTGCTGGCCCCAATGCCTGCACTGGCATAGCGAATCTGGCCGGGCTTGTCCCTGGCAAGCGCAATCAATTCATCGACCGATTTGACCGGCAGATTGCTATTGATGACCAGCACACTGGGAGCAATGGATACCTTGGAGACTGGCTTCAGATCATCAGGCTCGTAAGGAAGCGATTTCATCAAATTGGGGTTGGTAATCTGTGGCCCGGGCGTTGTGTACAGGATCGTATAACCGTCGGGCGCGGACCTGGCGACATAAGCTGCGCCGATGGTTGCCCCTGCGCCGGCCTTGTTTTCAACAACGACTGGCTGCCCAAGCTTTTTAGCCAGTGTTTCGCTGATGATTCTGGCGGTCATGTCCGCACCGCCGCCAGGCGCGAACGGCACGACCATTCTGAGTGGTTTATTCGGAAATGTCTGGGTATCGGCTGCCTGCACGCCAGTGCAGAGCAGCAATGCTGCCATGACAGATGATATGGGAAGAATCGTTTTCATGTTGTCTCCTCGGGAGGCGGTTTACTGGTGGATACGACTTTTATCGAACAATGACCGTATGATTCGGCTGACTGTCCGGGTCGCTTTGGAAGGATTGTTGTTCACCACAATTGAAATGTTTCGCGCAATTTCCGGCTCTACAATGCGAGCAGCCTGAATCTGTCGGTTCTCGACTTCATCTTTGATCGCGTGCCACGGCAAAACGGTGTAGCCGCCTTGTTGTTCGGAAATGCACTTTTGCATCAGGCCCGAATCGGCATCAAGGACGACATTCAGGTGTATCTTTTCTCTTCTGGCCAATTCGTCCAGCTTCATTCGCACGGCGCTGGGTTTGCTCGGCAGGATAAGAGGGATCTGATGCATTTTTTTGAACGGCACGCTTGAGCCTCTGGTGAGCTTGTCGCCGATAGGGCCAACCAGGTAGGACTGCATCTGAATAATAGACTCGTCAGCGTACTGGCTTTCGTTATTGTTTCGATAGGGCAGGCCGATATCTATCTGCTGGGTCAATAGCCAGTTGTCTATTTGTCCGCCGGAGCCTTCCTGGACTTTCAGGCGCACGCCCGGAAATTCTTTTTGCATCAGGAAAAACAGCGGAACGAATATGTTGCGTGACAGTGAAGGCAGCGTACCGATACGTACCAGGCCGCTGAGTCTTTCAGCTTCTTCGCTCACGATTTCAGAAAGCGTGCCCAGGTCTTCCAGTACCTTTTCTACAACCGGATAGATGCGCTGCCCTAGCTCGGACAGCGAAACGCCTCTGCCGTGTCTCTGGAACAGGTAGCCGCCTGCCCGCTTTTCGAGCGTGGACAGATACCGGCTGATCGCCGATTGCGACATCCCCAGCTCAACACCTGCTTTGGTGAGATTGCCGACACGGGCCACAAGAATAAAAATCCGCAACGATTTGATATCCCAGTTAACAGGGCTGTCGCCGGATGTGCTGGCCGTTTTTTCACTGATTGGCGTACTCATGCTAGCTGCCCGCAATATTCAGGCGTTTGATAAGTTCCCCCCAGCGTTGCGTTTCCTTGTCAAAAAATTGTCTGAACTGCTGTCTATCGCGAACTCGAATCACGGTACCAAGGTTCTCAATTTTCTGTGTTGTCTGCGCATCTTGCATTGCTTCTGTAATGGCGTTACTGATTTCTGTCTTTATTGCTTCAGGGGTTTTGGCCGGAATGAATACGCCAAACCAGCTGCTGGCCAGCACATTCGCGATACCCGATTCGGCTATGGTCGGAACATCCGGATGGCTGGGTACACGTTTTTGAGCGGCGACGCCCAGGACTGCGAGCTTGCCCTGTTTCACATAGGGCATCGATTGCATGGTGTCAAAGTACGCGTCTACCTGCCCACCCAGAAAATCCGCAATCGCAGCCGAAGTCCCGCGGTAGGGGACATTGGTAATGCTGATTTTTGCTTTATCCTGGAAAAGCGCAGCGGCAAGATGCGGGCTGGATCCGATTCCGGAGTTGGCAAAGGTGAGTTTGTCCGGATTCTTTTTGGCGTAGTCAACCAGTTCAGTCACAGACTTCACCGGTAAGGATGATCTGACGTAAAGTACATTGGGCGCCTCGGAAATCTGCAGCAGGGGTTCCAGATCCTCTGTGTTATACGGCAGAGACTTGAGCATGAACTGGTTGGTCACAGTACCCACACTCCCTATCAGGATCTGATAACCGTCCGCTTTGCCGTTGGCCACTGCCGCAGTGCCGATCGCTGCGCCGGCGCCGGGTTTGTTTGCCACGACCACTGGCTGGTTCCATTTCTTGCCGAGCTTGTCGGCCAGTATGCGTCCGATCTGATCTGTGATGCCGCCCGCAGAATAGGGGACAAGGATCGTTACCGGTTTTTCGGGAAAAGGGGCTGCCTGCACCGCTGCAGCCGGTACGAGTAGCAGCATTGCAGCAAAGTTAATGGCTTTTGTCATGTCGGTCTCCAATATGATTGTTTTTATCGATTCTATTTCAGGTGTGGCCGTTTTGATATGTCAAATATGTGATATCTGAATGACGTATTTTGTTATACCTTGAGCAATTGAATCGATTTACTATAGGCGGACACAAACAGAATCGCTTGATGGCAACAGGAGACAAATATTCATGGCATTTGAAATAAATGAACTCATTGCGGAGTCGAACCGGGAATTTGCCGAAAGCGCGCGCGGCCTGATTCAGCGCGAATCATCTTTGGCCAGACTGCGGCGTCTGAGAGATAGCGTCCCGGGTTTTGAGAAGCCGATGTGGGGCAAACTTGCCGCGGCCGGCTGGACCTCGATTTTCATCCCGGAACAACGAGGCGGTCTTGGACTCGGACTTGATGCTGCAGCAGCCATTGCGACTGCAATCGGCCAAATGCCCATTCCCGAGCCGTACGTTGCCGCCGCGGTCATGCCCGCAGTCGCCTTGCTTGAGCTGGAACCATCGGAGTCGGTGAATAATCTGTTGGTACGCATCGCGCAGGGTGAGCTGATTTGCGGCCTGGCCTGGCAGGAAAAGACAGGCCAGCTGAATGTAGGCGATGCTGCCACCTATCTGACGCCGGACAATTCGCTGTTCAGGTTGAAAGGAAGTAAAAAATGGGTCAGCCCCGGCAGCGGTGCTGACGGCTGGTTAGTACAGTGTTCACGGGGAGACGATGACGTCCTGGTTTGGGTCGAGTGCGCCGATAAGGGTGTAGAAATAGAGAGTGTGCGTCGGATTGACGGCTCGTTCATGGTTCACCTTACGTTTGACGTTGCCGTTGCACAGGAGCGTATTGTCGCCAGTGGCAGCGCAGTCAGGCCGGCACTGGACAAGGCGCTTGATGCCGGTCGGTTCGTTGCCAGCCACGAATTGCTGGGCATTTCTGCTCAGGCGTTCAACATGACGCTGGACTATCTGCAAACCAGAGAACAATTTGGCAAGCCGATTGGCGCCAATCAGGCATTACAGCATCGGATGGTCGACGCCTACATGCATATTCTGCTATTGTCGGCGTCCCTGAAGGAAACCTGGACTGCCTATTGCAAAGGCGATATCACGCTCTCGGCCGTGGCCAGCCTGGTCAAGGCCCGTGCCGATCAGGTTGGCGTGTCCGTGTCAAAGCTGGCGGTCCAGTTGCATGGAGCAATCGGATACACGGATGAACTGGATGTCGGGATCTACCTGAAACGTGCCCTTCATCTGTCTGCGTGGCTGGGCAACGAGGACAGGCACCGTCTTCGGTACATCAGCGACCAGCTCAATACGCAAAGTAGCAGCCGCGATAGCAGCACTAGCTGCGAAACAGTGAATGTGGCCGCAACCGAGCAATATGAGGATCTGAATGAAATGGCTGACAGGGATTTTGCATCCATGGTCCGTCGCTTTCTGGTGGATCATTACCCATCGTCCTTGCGGCATGTTGCCCGGCGTCTGTACTGGTCTGAAGTCAAGGACTGGTACCATTTGCTGTCCGACAAAGGCTGGCTGGCACCCGCCTGGCCCAAAGCCTTCGGCGGTATGGGGCTTACGCCAGAGAAGCAGCTCATTTTTTTTGAGGAAATGGAAAGATACGGCGTGGCCCGGCTGCCGGACCAGGGCATCATCAATCTGGGACCAGTGCTTATCAAATATGGTACCGCGCAGCAACAGCAGGCGTATCTACCAGAAATTCTTTCGGGGGAACATATTTGGTGCCAGGGCTATTCGGAGCCTAACGCTGGGTCTGATCTGGCTTCCCTGAAAACCGAAGCGGTCGCAGACGGCGACGATTTTATTGTCAACGGCCAGAAAATCTGGACAACACTGGCTCATAATGCGACGCATATCTTTGCCCTGGTGAGAACAGACAAGACCGTCAAGAAGCAGGCGGGTATCAGTTTTCTTCTGATCGATCTGTCTTGCCCCGGTATCAGCGTGTCGCCCATTACCAATTTGCTGGGCGATCAGGAGTTTTGCGAGGTATTTTTTGATAACGTGAGGGTGCCGCAAGCCAACCTTGTCGGCCGGCTCAATGAGGGATGGACAATCGCCAAGGCTCTGCTGGGTTTCGAACGTATTTTTGCAGGAAGCCCGCAACAGTCACAACACGCCTTTTCGATACTGACTACACTGGCGCGCAAGGAAAATCTGTTTGCAAGTGAATTCTTTTTGCAGCGCTATGCGCAATTGCGAATGGATATTGCAGATCTGGAAAGCCTGTTTTCGATGTTTGCCGGGTACGTAAAGAATGGGACGGATTTGCCGCCTTCGATATCGTTGCTGAAAATATGGGCTACCGAAACCTATATGAGAATCGGCCAGGAGCTTGCCCGTGCTGCAGACGAGCACGGCGGCCAGTTTGACGACACCCATTATGAAGACGGCACGGTGATCAACAGCCTGGCGCCTTTTACACATTCGATGGTGACGACCATTTATGGCGGCACCAATGAGATACAGCGCAATATCGTTGCCAGGCACGTTCTGAATCTGCCAACTTGATGCAAAACGGGAAAATGGCAAGGTCGGTCGGCTTTGTTTTATCAGGAAAAACGCGCAGGCAACAGGTCATGGTGCAGCGGATTGACTGCATTGTCGGCAATCAGCGCTGCCAGATACTGGCCCGATGCCGGTCCCAGTTGAAAGCCGCTGGATGAAAAACCACAAGCGTAATACAAATTGTCCACCGATGCACTGGGCCCGATGATGCTGGTGTGGTCCGGCGCATAGCCATCAATCCCGGACCAGGCCCGTGTAATGCTTACATTCTTCAGAAATGGAAAAAGATCAGTCACAATGCGTGCGCTGTTGGCCAGTCGTGAAAATTCCAGTTCGGCATGGTTTTGCCTGGCATCGGCTTCACACGCCAGCGCCCCGCCGATGACGACTGTGCCATTGCCAAACTGCTTGAAGGACAGGCCGCGACTGGTGGCGCCCAGGACCGGATTGATAAAATGCGGTACGCGCTGGGTCACCATGAGCATCAGGCCGCCAGGCGTGACCGGGATATCATCCCCGCAAAGGCGCGCCAGCTCGGCGGTCCAGGCGCCGGCACACAGCAGTAGTTTCTCGCCGGTAATGGTGTGCTCTTGAGTGCGCACGCGCCAGTGATTGCCGCTTTTTTCTATCGCATTGACGGGGGATTGTTCCCGTATCTGTGCGCCGTATTTGCGGGCCTGACGGGCAAATGCCTGTACGATCAGATAGGGAAAGGCAAAACCGTCAGTGCTGACCCACAGGGCGCCCTGAACGTGCGCTGCGATAGCCGGTACGATCTGTCGCACCTGGTCCCTGTCTATGAGTTTTTCGTGATCAAAACCGTGTTGGGCAAGCAGATCCCGGCGTTCGCGCAGAATCTGCATGTCTTGCCCGGATTCGGCAACCTTGATTTGCCCCGTTCGCACAAAGGCGCCATCAAAATCGTGCAGAAAATCAAGTGTCTGCCACAGTGTCGAGGACGCCAGGGAAAGGGGGATTTCCGGCAATACTCGTCCCAGGGTTCGCACACCACCGGCATTAACGCCCGAGGCGCAGCGGCCACAGAAGTCCCTTTCAAGCAAGATAACCGAGAGGCCCTTCTTTGCCAGGAAATAGGCTGTGGCAACGCCATGAATGCCCCCACCGACAATGATGACATCACATTTGACATGGTGACTCATGGGTTGCCCTGGTCGTGCAGTTACACGGCCGCCGAGACGATGATCTCAACCAGCAGCTTGGGGGCAGCTAATTTGGATTCACCAGTGGCGCGTGTGGGCGCAGTGCCTTCAGGAAACCAGCTGTCCCAGACTTCGTTCATGCCTGCAAAATCCCGGTCAATGTCCTTGAGCCAGATCTGCGCAGTCAGGATCTTGTCTTTGGATGAACCGTGTGCTTGCAGATGTTTTTCAATTTTCGCCAGAATGCTGCGGGTCTGTCCCTGTACGTCCTCGTCAGGATTGTCGCCTGTCAGGCCACTCAGAAAAAGAATGCCGTTGTATTTGACGACGCGGCTCATCCGCTTGTTGGTTTCGAAACGTTCTATTGTTGACATCGTTTACTCCTGTGAAAAAATCAGAATTCGGAATGTGTGGCGCAGGCCAGCTCTGCCAGTGTAACCGGCTTGAGCGGTGCGCGGATCCGGTAGTAGCCGACCTGATCCTGCGCAACCTTCAACTGATCGGCAATCACTTCGGTCACCGTGAGCCCGCACATGCGACCCTGGCAGGGGCCCATCCCGCAGCGACTGAACGACTTTGCCTGATTCGGTCCCATGCAGCCTTGCTGGACAAAGTCCCGAATTTGCCCGGCAGTCACTTCTTCGCAGCGGCAAACAATCGTGTCGTCATGAGGAATCCGGTTCTCGCGTTTGGGCATATAGGCGGCATCCAGAAACGGGCGCAGCGCCATGTCCTTTTTCAGTCGTGATCGCAACGGCGTGCTGCGGTTCTCAAGTGAATCTGCTTGCACGGGGTTCAATCGGGCATCGACGGCCAGTGCGGCAAGCTCGCCGCGGGTAACGGCAGCCTGGGCGCCGGCAATGCCCTGGCCATCACCGGCAAGGTAAATGCCGTCAAGCTCGTGCAGCCGGCCCCACGCATCTGCTTTGGGGATCCAGCAGGCGCCGGTGTCGGACCAGTCGTGTGCGGCGCGCAACAGCCAGGTAAATTGTGTATTGGGAACGACGCCCTGGTGCAGCAGTACCAGATTGGTATCGAGCTCATGGGTTTGCCCCTGGTGTTCAAATGAGATCGAACGCACGCTGGCCTCGCCCAGCACGCGCAGATTCTGCACCCCGCGATAGAACGGGATCTTTTTTTCCTTTATGGCGTTGATCATGGACAAGCCCTTGCGGATGTCACCAAATGCAGCAAGCCCCGTAAGCAACGCCGGACTGGCCTGAAAAATATCCTTGCCCGAACTGGTGTCCAGTACGGCGGCAATCTGCACATTGGCCCGCAAATACTGCCAGCAAATCAGATAGAGCAGGGGGCCGCAGCCGGCAATGACAACGGGTGTGGCCGGCACGGTGCCGGACCCCTTGAGCAATACCTGTGCAGCGCCGGCGCCCATAACGCCAGGCAGGGTCCAGCCTGGAATGGGGAAGGGGCGCTCCATGGCCCCCGTGGCCAGAATCACTGCATCGGCCGTCAGTGTATGCGTCTGCCCCTCGTGCAGATAATGGAGCTGGCGCTCGCGTGTCAGGTTCCATACGGTTGCGCCGCGCAGGTGTTGCGCGCCGCAGGCGGCAAACTGCCCGGCCACGGCCGCGCCTGCAGCGTAGTCTGGCCCCAGAATGCCGGCAAGTCCGGTCGTGGTGCCCATGATATTTCGCCAGATCTGGCCGCCGGCCTGGGGCTGTTCATCCAGAACGATGACCGAGTGATTGCGGCTTGTCAGTCTGGCCGCGGCCATCATGCCGGCAGGCCCCGCGCCGATGATGGCGACATTTGTGTGTGTACTCATTGTTCGTCACCTGTCTGGATCACCGTAAACGTGGTCTGGCCCTGCTGCATCCGAATAACCATGCCGTCCTCGATCGTCGTCATGCAGCTTTGCCGGTTTTGCACGCCATTGATCTGCACCAGGCATTCGAAGCAGACCCCCATCTGGCAGTAAGGGGCGCGGGGCTGGCCGCTGACGGGCGAGTCACGAAAATGCAAAACTTGGTTCTGCATCAATGCGGCTGCCACGGTAATACCTTTGGGAGCGTTCAATTGCCGGCCTT